>DASQVN010000374.1:0-5050 GCA_035640755.1 Rhodopila sp. | reverse complement strand
CGGGTCATCGCCTCGTGCAGCTCCTCGGTGGCGTTGGCATAGCTGATGCGGACGTAGCCGGGATAGCAGAAGGCCGCACCGTGCACGGTAGCAACACCTTCCTCATCTAGCAGGGCGAGGGCGAAGGCCTCGTCATCGATGATCGGCTTGCCGCCCTTGCTGGTCTTGCCGATGCAGCCCTGGATCGAGGGATACACGTAGAAGGCGCCGTCCGGGTTGGAGCAGTGAACGCCGGGAGCCTGGTTGAGCATGGAGACGACGAGGTTGCGGCGTTCCTCGAACACCTTGCGCATTTCCTCGACGGTTTCCTGCTGGCCCGTCAGCGCTTCCACAGCAGCGGCCTGGGCGATGGAGTTGGGGTTAGAGGTGGACTGGCTCTGCAGCTTGTCCATGGCCTTGATCAGTTGCGCCGGGCCGCCGGCGAAGCCGATCCGCCAGCCGGTCATGGCGTAGGCCTTCGAGACGCCGTGCACGGTCAGGGTGCGGTCCTTCAGGCGCGGCTCGACGGCGACGATGGTGCCGGCCCTGAAGCCGCCATAGACCAGGCTGTCATAGATGTCGTCGGTCAGCGCCCAGACGTGCGGGTGGCGCATCAGCACTTCGCAGATCGGCTTCAGCTCCTCCGCGGTGTAGCCCGCGCCCGTGGGGTTGCACGGGTTGTTCAGCATGAACCAGCGGGTCTTCGGGGTGATGGCGGCTTCCAGGTCCTCGGCGCGTAGCTTGAAGCCGTTGTTCTGGCCGCAGGGGATCAGCACCGGCTTGCCATCGGCCAGGGTGACGATGTCGGGGTAGCTGACCCAGCAGGGGCTCGGGATGATGACCTCGTCGCCAGGGTTCAGGGTGGCGACCATGGCGTTGAACAGCACCTGCTTGGCGCCGGTGGAGATGATGATCTCCTCGGGCTTGTAGTCGATGCCGCTGTCGCGCTTGAACTTCAGAGCTGCGGCCTTGCGCAGGGCGGGGGTGCCGGCGACGTCGGTATACTTGGTCTGGCCTTCCTCGATGGCGCGGATGGCGGCATCCTTGACGTTGCGGGGGGTGTCGAAATCCGGTTCCCCCTGCGACAGGCTGATCACGTTCTTCCCTTCCGCGATCATCCGGCGCGCGACCGTGGAAATGGCGATGGTCAGGCTGGGCTGGATACGATCGAGGCGTTCGGCGGTGAGGGACATGGTGATTTCCTGGTGGATGGAAGCGCGCGAAACTACGCGTGCGCGGCGGTCGGATCAACCGCAGCGCCACGAGGTGGCGGAACGGGTGCCGTGCGGTTGCCGCATGCGGTCTGAACGGGTTCGGGCGCCTTGTCCGGCTGGCGCCGGGGTATAGACTGCACTCTGTGCAACAGCGCAAGGGAGGAAAACCATGCTGTACGAACTGCGGATCTATGAATGCGTCCCCGGCCGGCTGCCGGATCTGAACAAGCGGTTCAGCACAATTACCCTGAAGCTGTGGGAAAAGCACGGCATCAAGCAGGCCGGGTTCTGGACCACCGTGATCGGCGAGTCGAACCAGGCCTTATACTATATGCTCGCCTGGGAATCGCTCGCGGAACGGGAGAGAAAGTGGAATGCCTTCCAGGCTGACCCGGAGTGGCACTCCGCCCGCGCGCAGACAGAGGCGAACGGGCCGATCGTGGCCAATGTGAAGAACTTCATCCTCGGGCCGACTTCTTACTCCTCGGTTCAGTGAACCCGAGCGCGCTCGGCCTTGGCGACAGGGCCGAGCGGCCGGCGGTTTCTGGACCGCGGGCGGCCGATATGGTGGATTGGGCGCCTGAGCTGGAGGCTGTGCATGCCCGCGATCGACAGTAGCAGGTTGCTGCGCGACCTTTATGCGCTCCGCGAAATTGGAAAATATAAGACGGGCGTGCACCGGCCCACCTTCTCCCCCCAGGATATCGAGGCTCGGCAGTGGCTAGCAGCGCGGCTGGCCGAAGCGGGGCTGGATGCCAGCATCGATGGCATCGGCAACGTGTACGGCCTCGACTCGACAGCTGGCCGCAAGCTGCTGCTGGGGAGCCACGTCGAGACGCAGAACCATGCCGGCTGGCTGGATGGCGCGCTGGGCGTGATCTACGGGCTGGAAATCGCCCGTACCTTGGGCTCCGGCATCGATGTCGCCGCCTGGGCGGATGAGGAAGGGCATTTCGGGTCATTCATCGGCAGCAGGTCGTTCTGCGGCCTGCTGCCCGAGGAGGAGATCGACCAGCTCACCAACCGCGAAACCGGGGTGACGCTGCGCGACGCACTGCGTCAGGCCGGATACGCCGGCCGGCCCCGCGTGCAGATCGATCCGGCCCGCTATATCGGCTACCTGGAAGCGCATATCGAGCAAGGGGCGGAGCTGGAGCAGCTTGGGCTGCGCATCGGCGTGGTCACGGCGATCGTCGGCAGCCGCCGCTTCAAGATCGCATTCAAGGGCCAGCAGAACCATGCCGGCACAACGCGCATGGCGGTGCGCAAGGACGCCGGCGTGGCATTGGTGAAGCTGGCCGCGGCGATCGAGGCGCGCTTTCCTGCCGTTGCTAATCCGCGTACCGTCTGGACCACCGGCGATATCCGGCTCTACCCAGGCGCACCCAGCATCGTGCCCGGTGCGGCCGAACTGATCTTCCAGTTCCGCGACACCGATCCGGCGACCCTGGACGCATTAGAGTCGGTGCTGAACGACCTGGTGGCGGAGACCAATGCTGGTCCCTGCTCCGCCACCATTATCTCACGTGGGGTGACTGCACCGGCGGCAATGGATTCGGGGTTCCAGGACGCACTGGCGAACGCGGCAGAGCAGCACGCTCCAGGCAAGTACCAGCGCATGCCCTCGGGCGCGGGGCATGACGCGCAGATCCTGTCGCAACGCCTGCCGGCCGGCATGCTGTTCGTCCCCAGCATCAACGGCATCAGCCATCATTACGATGAGAACACGAGCGATGAGGACATCGTGCTGGGCTGCCAAGTGCTGGCGGATGCCGCGGCTGCGATCAGGGCGGCACACTGAGGCAGCCGGACGATACGTGGGTGTTGCACCGCCAAAGCGGCGATGTTAGTGCCGCGCGTCTGAATTCAGGGACCTTTCGCATGGCATCGACGTATGAAACCGTGGCGGGGATCATCTCCGACACCTGTGATATCGAGACGACCAAGATCACGCCGGACAGCCACGCGATCAACGACCTGGGCATCGACAGCCTGGACTTCCTGGACGTCGCCTTCGCCATCGACAAGGCATTCGGCATCAAGATGCCGCTGGAGCAATGGACGCAGGACGTCAATGCCGGCAAGGTTTCGTCCGACGAGTATTTCGTGCTGAAGAACCTGTGCGCGAACATCGACAAGCTCGTGGCCGAGAAAGCGGCCTGAGCGGCGCAGGAAAATTTCGGAATCGGGTGGGCTGATGCGCCTGGAATATTTCCAGATGGTCGATCGGATCACCGCCCTTAACATACAGGCTCGGCGGATCACGGCATCCTGCCAGGTGCCTGAACAGTCACCGGTGTTCGAAGGCCACTTTCCTGGTTACCCGATTCTGCCCGGCGTGCTGGCGATCGAGACAATGGCTCAGACAGGCGGCTGGCTGGTGCTGGCGATGCTGCGGCTCGGGCGCATGCCGTTCCTGATGCAGGTGGAAAAGGCCAAGATGCGCAGCTTCATCGCGCCCGGTACTGCGCTGACCGCCGAGGCCGCGCTGGAACATGAAGGTTCGGGCTATGCGGTGGTGAAGGCAGCGCTCACAGCCGCCGGGAAGAAGATGGCGGAAGCCGAAATCCGCTACGGCGTCGTTCCCTTCCCCAATGACGCCTTGAAAGTGGCCATGCTGGACACTGCGCGCCGGGTCGCGTTGCCGGAGGATTTGCTGGATGGCGCATGAGCAACGGGCGCAAGAACGGGACGCCATGATCACCGGCATCGGCCTGGTCTCCTGCCTCGGCGCCACACTGGAGGCGCACTGGGAGGCACTGAATAATCCCGCCGGCTTCACGCCGGTGCTGGATACCGACGGTTTCGTACCGTTCGCGGTGCACCCAATGGCCCCGCTGGATCTCGACAAGCAGATCCCCAAGCGCGGGGACCAGAGGCAGATGGAACCCTGGCAGCGCATCGGCACCTATGCGGCCGGGCTGGCGCTCGATTCAGCCGGCGCCAAGGGGAATGCCGAGCTGCTGACGCGGATGGACATGATTGTGGCAGCGGGCGGCGGGGAGCGTGATGCCGCGGTCGACGCCACGATCCTGTCGGGCTATCCGAAGGCGGCGAACCCGGGCGCATTCTTGAACGAACATCTGGTCGGAGACCTGCGGCCGACACTGTTCCTGGCGCAGTTGTCCAACCTGCTGGCGGGCAACATCTCCATTGTGCACGGGGTGATCGGATCATCCCGCACCTTCATGGGGGAGGAAGCCTGCGGCGCCGACGCCGTGCGGATCGCCTGTGCGCGGATTGCGGCAGGCCAGGGCGATATCGCGCTGGTCGGCGGCTCGTACAACGCCGAGCGCCCTGATGTGCTGATGCACTATGAGATGGCGCGGCTGCTGCGACGGGCCCCGTTCAACGGCGTGCGGTCCCGGCAGAAAGACGGGGGCGGCATGATCCTGGGCTCGGTCGGCTGCTTCCTCGTGATCGAGAGTCGTGAGCACGCGGCGCGTCGCGGTGCCACGCCGTTTGCCCATGTCGCCGGTATCCGGACCGACCGCTGCCGGCGTGAGCCCGGGCAGGCGACGGCAAATGCACAGGCGCAGATGGAGGCGTTGCGGTTCGAGCCGACCGATGGTTCGGCGGTGATCTCGGCCGCCTCCGGCGTCGCGGCCCCGACACTGGAGGAACAGGCCTGGCTCGCAACGCTCGGGCTGCCGGTCCGGGCGGCGGCGACCGCGCTGGGGCACGGGGTGGAGCCGTCGTTCGTCGCGGCACTCGCGCTGGCGACGCTTGCTGTTCGGCACGGCGCGCTGTTCGGACCGCTGGAAGCCGACGAGGCACCAATGACCGGACCGCTGCGCCAGGCGCTGGTCACCGGCTGGGGACACTGGCGGGGTGAGGCGATGGCGCTGGTCACGCCC
>DASQVN010000373.1:0-2023 GCA_035640755.1 Rhodopila sp. | reverse complement strand
CGCGATGACCGCCTCGTCGCCCTGCTGTTTGTCCATCACCCCGAGCCGCGCACCTGGACCGCGGATGACATCGCCCTCGCCGAGGAAACCTGCCAGCGCCTCGGGGCCTCGGTCGAGCGAGCCCGCGCCCAGGCCGCCCTGCGGCGAAGCGAAGCCTTTGCCACCAGCATCGTTCATGCCACCTCCGATTGCCTGGCCGTGCTCGATGCCGAAGGACGGATCATCTTCATGAACGAACCCGGCCGCTGCCAGAGGGAAATCGACGACCTTTCGGACATCATCGGCCGCCGAGTGGACACGCTATGGCCCGAGGAATCAGCCGTGCTGGTTCGCGCCGCCCTCGCCCAGGCACTCGCTGGGCAGACTGCTAGCTACACCGCCTTCGGTCCCACCGCGAAAGGCACGCCCAAGTGGTGGGACATCACCATCTCCCCCATGCCCGGCCTCGATGGCGAACCGCCGCGGCTGCTGTCTGTTGCACGCGACGTCACCCAGGCCCGCGACATGCAGGCGGTGCTGGAACGCCTGGTCGAGCAGCGCACCCAGGAACTGCAGGATACCCAGACCCGCCTCGCCCACGTCCAGCGGATGGAGGCGCTGGGCAAGCTCGCCGGCGGCATCGCGCACGACTTCAACAACGTGCTGCAGGCCATCCAGGGCGGCATCAGCCTGATCGAGCGCCGCCCGACCGACCTGGAGAGCGTGCGCCGCCTTACCCGCATGGTGATGCATGCCGCCGAACGAGGTGCCGCCATCACGCACCGGCTGCTCGCCTTCTCCCGCCGCGGCGACCTGCGCGCCGAACCAGTGAATCCGACCCTCCTGCTGACGGAGATCCGCGAGATCCTCAGCCACACCCTGGGCACCGGCATCGAAGTGCGCCTCGCCCTGCCGCCCGCCCTGCCGACGCTCTCAGCCGACAAGGGCCAACTGGAGACGGTGCTGATCAATCTCGCCACCAATGCACGCGACGCCATGTCGGGCAGCGGTCTGCTGACGCTCGCCGCCGGGGTGGAGCAGGTTCGCAGCGCCGACCCGCGCCGGAATCCGCCCGGCCTGGACAATGGCGCCTATCTCTGTATCTCGGTCACCGACACCGGCGCCGGGATGCCGCCTGAGGTGCTGGGCCGCGCAACCGAGCCGTTCTTCACCACCAAGTCACGGGGCAAGGGAACTGGCCTCGGCCTTGCCATGGCCCGTGGTTTCGCGGAACAGTCCGGCGGCGGACTGCAGCTCGACAGCGCACCCGGACGCGGCACCACGGTCCGGCTGTGGTTCCCGCTCGCCGCCGGCCAGCCCGCCGCGCCACCGTCCGACGCTGCGCCGCCCCAGGCTGCCCCCAAGTACGTCCGGCTCATGCTTGTCGATGACGACCCGATCGTCCGTCAGCTCCTGATCGAGCAGCTCGGGGTCGAGGGCTTCGACATCGTCTCTGCCGACCGCGGCGCCACCGCGCTCGCCCTGCTGGACGCCGGCGAGCGTGTCGATTTGATCGTGTCCGACTTCTCCATGCCCGGCATGGACGGGCTCGCCACGATCCGCGGCGCCCAGCAGCGCCGCCCTGGCCTGCCCGCAATCCTGCTGACCGGCTTCGCCACCGAAACCGCGGAGCTCGCCTATGACGGCACCTTCTCCCTTCTGCGCAAGCCAGTCACCGCCCGCCAGCTTGCCGAACACGCAACGGCCTTGCTGGATGCGACGGCACCTGCGACAATCTGACGCTTGGCCAATCGGTCGGACGACGTGACTCACGAACTCAGCCAGTGCGTGTTACCGGAGCCCAATGCGGTAAGCACCTGGTAAAGACACCAGGGGGAACTTCCCGTTGACCGACCTCGTGCTCGCGCGCGTGCTGCACGTACTGGCCGTCGTCCTTTGGATCGGCGGCGTCGGCATGGTTACGACAGTGCTGCTGCCCGCCATCCGCCGCTCATATCCACCTGACCGGCGCTTCCCCGTCTTCCACGCGCTCGAGTCCCGCTTCGCCAACCAGGCACGCATCACCACGGTGATCGCCGGCGCC
>DASQVN010000372.1:0-9895 GCA_035640755.1 Rhodopila sp. | reverse complement strand
GCTCCTGCTGCGCCGCTGGTCGCCCGCTACGGTCGTCGCGCTCGGTGATTCGTTTCACGATAGTGACGGATGTAAACGCCTGCCGTCAGCCGAGCAGCAGCGCCTCTGGAAGATGACTGCGGCACATCGTTTCGTTTGGGTGCTGGGCAATCACGACCCGGCCCCGCCCGAGGGCCTTGGCGGCGAGTGGACGGCAAATTTCGAGGCCGGCCCGATCGTGTTCCGGCACGAAGCGGTTTCGACGGGCGGCGCTGGGGAAATCGTCGGCCACCACCACCCGAAGGCAACGATCACCGCGCGCACGGGAAGCGTCAGCCGCCCCTGCTTTGTGTTCGACGGGCGCCGCCTGATGATGCCGGCATTCGGCGCCTACACCGGCGGGCTAGATGTGCATGACCCGGCGATCCGGCGCCTGTTCCCGCGCGGCGGGCGGGTGTTCCTGCTGGGGAAGGAGCGCCTGTTCAGCTTCGACCTGGCCCTCGGGGCCGGACGCCGGGTCGCGTCAGGCTGATGAGTGCTGCTCCGTGCGCGCTTTGACCATGCGCAGCGGGTTGTAGGTCAGCACGACCGAACCGTCCTGCTTCTTGACGCGGTTGAAGGTGCGTACCAGGCCGCGGTTGGGGCGGCTGGAACTGCGCCGGCTTTCGGTCACCTCGCATTCCACGTGAATGGTGTCGCCGATGAAGGTCGGCCCCTTGATGTCGAGTTCCATGTTCAGGAAGGCAAACCCCGTGTGCTGCATGGTGGCGTGCACCAGCAGCCCTTCGGCGAAGCTGTACACCATCGCTCCGGGCACGACGCGCTGCGTGATGTCGCTTTCGGTGCGCAGGAATTCGGCGTTGGAGAACAGCACTTCGGTCATGCCGGTGACGCCGATGAAGTTCACCAGGTCGGCTTCGGTCAGCGTGCGGCCGATGGTGCGGAACTTCCGCCCGACCGGCAGGTCTTCGAAATACAATCCCAGGCCCAGAACTTCATAACCGTCGATCAAGGTCATGGCGGACCTCCTGTCAGGACATTACCAGGCCGCCCGAGACGCTGATTGTCTGCCCGGTAATGAACGCGGCGTCGTCGGACAGCAGGAAGGCGATCAGCCCCGGGTAGTCGTCCGGCTGGCCGATCCGCTTCATCGGCACGGCGCGGGCCATGGCCTCGGCGATTTTGGCACCGTCGGCCGAATCGCCCTGCACGCTCCTGAACAGCGGCGTGTCGGTCGGGCCGGGGCAGATGGCGTTGAGCGTGATCCCCTTGCGTGCGAGCTCCCGCGCCATGGTCTTGGTGAAGGCGATGATCCCGCCCTTGCACGCGGAATACACCGCCTCACCCGACGATCCAACCCGCCCGGCGTCCGAGGCGACATTGACCACGCGCCCGAAGCCACGCCGCACCATGCCGGGCAGCACGACATGATGCATATGCAGCGGCCCATACAGGTTGATCGCGATGATCCGGTCCCATAGCGCCTGGTCAGTGTCCAGGAAGTTGCGCATGACGTCCCAGCCGGCGATGTTGGCCAGGAAATCGATAGGGCCGACCGCCGCCTCGAACCGCGTCACCGCGGCTTCCACCTGCGCGCGGTCGGTGATGTCGGCCTGCGCGCTCCATCCCCTCCGCCCGCACTGGCTGACCGTCTCGGCAGCGCCGTTCGCGTCGATATCCAGGATGCCGACGTGGCATCCCTCCTCGGCCAGCCGGATTGCCGTGGCCCGGCCGATGCCGCTGGCGCCCCCGGTCAGCAGGATGCGGCGGCCTGTCAGCCCCCTCATGCGACCCCTCCCCAATCATGCCCGGTTTGGCTTAGCGATCCAGCGGCAAAAAGGCAAAGCTACCCCGTCACGGAGTCGGGAGTCTGGGGCCTCCAGGCCCCAGCGGGGCCAGGGGCAGCGCCCCTGAGCGCCGCCGCCACCCCGCCGGCCATCGCGCCAGCACATAGAACACCGGCGTAAAGATCAGCCCGAACAGCGTCACCCCCAGCATCCCGGCAAATACGGCGGTGCCCAGCGACTGCCGCATCTCCGCCCCCGCCCCGGTTGCCACCGCCAACGGAACGACCCCAAAGATGAACGCCAACGAGGTCATCAGGATCGGGCGCAGCCGGGTCCGCGCCGCGGCCACCGCAGCCTCGAACCGCGTCATGCCGTTCTCCTCGGCCTGCTTGGCGAACTCCACGATCAGGATCGCGTTTTTCGCCGCCAGGCCGACCAGCACCACCAGCCCTACCTCCACCAGGATGTTGCGGTCCAGCCCGCGGCTGTTCACGCCGATCATCGCCGCCAGGATGCACATCGGCACGATCAGCACCACGGCCAGCGGCAGCAGCCAACTCTCGTAAAGCGCCGCCAGCAGCAGGAACACGAAGACCACGGCCAGTCCGAAGGCGACGATGGCCGTGTTGCCGGCCAGTTTCTCCTGCAGCGCGATCTCGGTCCACTCAAACCCAAAGCCGGAGGGCAGGCGTTCCCGCGTGATCTTCTCGATCGCGGCAATCGCCTGACCGGTGGAAAAGCCGTGCGCCAGGTTCAGTTGCACCTCGGCTGCGGGATACAGATTGTAGCGCGGCACCCGGAATGGCCCCGTGGTGTCCCGGAAGTTTGCCACGGCGCCGATCGGCACCATGTTGCCGTCGATGTTGCGGGTCTTCAGGTTCTCCACGTCGCGCACGGTCAGGCGGTATTGGTTGTCGGCCTGCGCATTCACCTGATAGGTGCGGCCCAGCAGATTGAAGTCGTTGATGTAGGCCGACCCCATGTAGACCGAAAGCGCGTCGAAGACATTATCGATGGGCACGCCGAGCCGCTCGGCCTTCACGCGGTCGATATCCGCGAAAACTTGCGGCGTATGGGTGTTGAACAATGTGAAGGCCTGCGCGAAGCCGGGCGTCTGCGCGGCGGAGCCGGCCACGATCCAGGTCGCGGCTTCCAATGCGGCCAGGCCGCGGCCGGCACGATCCTGCACGTAGCCTTTCAGCCCCCCGCCAGTGCCGATGCCGGGGACTGAAGGCGGCTCCAGCACGAAGGCGAAGGCGTCGGTCAGTGGGGCCAGTTGCTGCTGGACGTCGGCGCGGATGCGGGCGGCGGTCAGCCCTGCCGGAACGCGCTGTTCGAACGGCTTCAGCGAGACGAAGATCACGCCGGTGTTGGGCGCGTTGGTGAATGTTGCACCATCGAACCCGGTGAACGCGACCGAGCTTTGTACGCCAGGCCGAGCGAGGATGATTTTTGATGCCTGGCGGATGACGGCGTCGGTGCGGGCGAGTGAGGCGCCGGGCGGAAGCTGAAACGCGGCGATCAGGTAGCCGCGGTCAAGCTGCGGGATCAGCCCGGTTGGCGTCTTCGCGAGCCGATCGTAGGCCAGGAAGATCAACCCGCCATAGACCACCAGCACGATGGCGCCGAGGCGTACCAGCCTGCGGGCAAGGCCGGCATAGCCGGCGGAGAGGCGGTCGAAGCCCCAGTTGAAGCCGCGGAAGAACATCCGTACCGGCGCGCCCAGGCGCCAGGCCACGGTGCGGCGCGGATGCTGTTCGTGCGGTTTCAGCAGGATTGCGGCCAGCGCCGGCGACAGGGTCAGCGACACGAAGCAGGAGATCACGGTCGCGGCCGCAATCGTGATGGCGAACTGGCGGTAGAAGGAGCCCTGCAGCCCGGTGATGAACGCTGTTGGGATGAACACGGCGCAAAGGACAAGGGCGATGGCGACCAGGGCGCTGCCGACCTCATCCATCGTCTTGTGGGCCGCTTCCTTGGGGGAGAGACCCTGGCGAAGGTAGCGCTCGACGTTTTCGACCACCACGATCGCGTCGTCCACGACGATGCCGATCGCGAGCACGAGGCCGAACAGCGACAACGTGTTGAATGTGATTCCGATCGCGCCCATCAGCAGGAAGCACCCGACCAGGGAGATCGGGATCGCCACCACCGGAATAACCGCGGCGCGCCAGGTCTGCAGGAACAGGATCACGACAATGACGACCAGCCCCACAGCCTCATACAGCGTGCGAACGACTTCATCGACGGACTGCTGGATGAACTCGGTGGGGTTGTAGACGACCGAGTAGTCGACACCGGGCGGGAAGTCGCGCTTTGCATCCTCCATCGCCGCCTTCACCGCCGCGGCGGTCTTCAGCGCGTTTGACCCGGGACGCTGGAAGATGATGATGGCGGTGGCGGTATCCTGGTTCAGATACGAATTGACCGTGTAATCCTGCGAGCCCAGCTCGACGCGGCCGATATCACGGATCCGCACGTAGCTTCCGTCAGGATCGGCCCGGACGACGATGTTGCCGAACTGCTCCTCGGAGATCAGGCGGCCCAGCGTCTGCACGGAAAGCTGGAATGCGCCGTCGGACCGGGCCGGCGGCTGATTGATCGCGCCGGCTGCGACCTGCAGGTTGTTGGCACGGAGCGCGGCGACAACATCCTCGGCCGCCAGACCGCGTGCGGCGACCTTGCCGGGATCAAGCCAGACCCGCATGGAGTAGTCGCGGGCGCCGAAGATCCTGACGTCGCCCACTCCGTCCAGGCGGGCCAGAACGTCCTTGATATACAGCGTCGCGTAGTTCGATATGTATTGCTGATCGCGCGATCCGTCGGGTGAGATCATGTGCACGACCATCATCAGGTCGGGCGAGGCCTTCTTCACCGTCACGCCCAGCCGCTGCACGTCCTGCGGCAGCCGCGGTGTGGCGACCGACACGCGGTTCTGCACCAGCACCTGCGCCGTATCGATGTTGGTGCCAGGCTTGAAAACGACGTCGATGGTCAGCGTACCATCACCGACCGACTGGGAAACGACGTACAGCATGTCATCGACGCCGTTCACCTCCTGCTCGATCGGTGTCGCCACGGTTTCCGCCAACACCTGGGCCGAGGCGCCGGGATAGGTGGCGCGGATGTTCACCGTCGGCGGAGCAATCTCGGGGTATTCCGAGACCGGTAGGCTGCGCTGCACGATGGCGCCGGCGATGGTGAGCAGCAGCGACAGCACCGTCGCGAAGATCGGCCTGTCGATAAAGAAGTGCGAGAAGCGCATCTGCCGCCCTTCAGTTGGCTGCCGGCCTGGCCGGAGTGTTCGCCTTGACCTGAACGGGGCCGAGAATGGACGGCTCTTCGGCTTCAGTTGGCACGATCTCGCCGTTGACCGGCTTCACGGTTGCGCCGGGGCGGACGAACGGGTTGGCCAGGCCCCCGATGATCACGCGGTCATTGGCAGAGAGGCCGGAGGAGACGGCACGCAGCCCGAGCGCGATGCTGCCCAGCATCACCGGCTTCGCCGCGACCTTGTTGTCGGCCCCAACGGTCAGCACGATCTTCTTCGCCTGATCCGAAACGACCGAGGCATCCGGCACCAGCAGCACATCCAGCATACCGCCGTACAGCCGCAAGCGCCCGAACGTGCCCGGCGTGAAGAAGAAATCCTTGTTGTCCAGCACCGCGCGGCCGCGGATCGTGCCAGAGCGGGCGTTCACCTCATTATCAACGAAATTCATCCGGCCGAGGTGGGTCCACTCTGCCTCGTCCGACAGCTTCACCTGCACCGGGTTCTGCGCGTTGCGTGACGACGGCCGGTCGCCGCTCGCGTTCAGGCGCGTGTAGCGGAGATAGTCGGCTTCCGAGCCCTCGAAGACGAAATGGATGGGATCCAAGGTAACGATCGTGGTCAGCAGCGTCGCATTGCCGGTGCCGGACACCAGGTTGCCGACATCGATCTTACGGTCCGAGATGCGCCCGCTGATCGGTGCCGTGACACGTGTCCACTCCAGGTTCAACTCGGCGTTGCGCAGCGCCGCCCGTGCCGACATCAACTGCGCCCTGTCCACATCCAGCGTCGCTCGGCGTTGGTCCAGTTCGCGCACTGTCGCGGCGGCGGTCTTCACCAGTTCCTGCGCGCGCGCGAAATCGACTGCGGCCTGCTGCACCTGGGCTTCGTTGCGCGCGACGTCGGCGCGCGCCTCATCCACCGCGATCTCATACGGACGGGGGTCGATGGTGAACAGGACATCGCCCTTCGCCACAATGGCGCCGTCAACGAAATGAATTTGTGCGATATAGCCGTTGACGCGCGGCCGCACCTCGACGCGCTGTACGGCTTCGAACCGGCCGGTGTATTCGTCCCATTCCGGGATGCGCTTGGCCAGCGGCGCCGCAACGGTAACCTGCGGGGCGGGAGGCCCTTCCTGGGCCGAAGCCCCGCCGGCGCCGCACAGCGCCAGGGCGGCGCACATCACCCCTGCACGCAACGCCCGTGGGGTTGGGCGCGCGAAAACCTGTCTGCCAACCGAATGCATGGGCTCGATGTCCTCTGAGGCAGCCGGCCGCCCGAGAATCAGGAGACGGCCAATTGCGCAGAGTTAATCCGGGCGACAGAATATGCCAGTGACATTTGGTTCGGCCCAGGCACTTGACCGGGAATGCCCAAGCCGCATGGCCGGGGCGGCAGCGTCAGCCTGCGATGGTGGGGATAAGTTCGGCCCGCGGGGTGGCCGTGACGTCTTCACCGATGAATTCGCCGATCCAGGGACGCTGGACGGCCGTCAGATGCCACGCGCGCGCGCTTTCATAGCCGGGCGCGGGGCACGGTATGTCCCGTACCACCGGTGTGCCCTGAGACACACCGCTGCAATGTGCGTAACGCCCGTGCGCCGACAGACGTATGGCGCCATCCTCGATGATGACGCGGACGTGCCCATCGGATGGATAAAAGATGCCACCAAGCATTACATCTCTTGGTTGTTGTCGGACCAGAAGATACTCCGCTTCGGCGCGCCCTCCGATAACCGAGCACGCCAGCAGCAAGCCGAGATAGGTGGCAACCGGCTGCAGGCCGGGCGGCGCTGATGACGGATCCGTGACAATGGTGCGTGTCAGCGACAAGGACAGGAACTCGGATGTTGCCCCCCAGCGGTGGACAATGATCCACTCGGACCTGGTGCCTTCGATCTCGGTCGGCTTCTCATAGCGGCCGAACGCGATATCGGCGACCATGGCGGCGATAAAGGCAACTTGCGACAAGTGTTGTCCTTGGGCGTTTCATCATTGGCAAAAATAGGCCAGTTGAGGAGGGCGCCGCACTCGTGATCTCAACGTGATTTTCCCCGGGGACTTGTTCGTTTTGATGAATGGTGTGTAGGATTCGTTGCACGGAAAATGCTACAACTGTTGATTGCAGCCAAATGAATTTTGTTGTACCTGCTGAAATAAGGCCGCCTGTCTCGAACCTCGAAACTCGCCTCTCGATCTCGGTTCTCGGCCCGATGCGCGCCGCGGCGCATGGGCGTGACGTCCGGCTGCGCAAGCGCAAGGCCCGCGCGCTGCTGGCCTACCTGGCGCTGACCGAAGGCGGGCAGGAAACCCGGGAGCGTCTCGTCGGTCTGCTGTGGAGCGAGACGGAGGAGGACAAGGCGCGCTCCTCTCTCCGGCAGGCGCTGCACGAGCTGGATGAGGATCTGCGGGCCGCCGGGTATCACGGGCTGGATCGGGACCGGCTGCGCATCATGCTGGATCAGACGACTATCGATATCGATTCGCAGCAGATCCTGGACATGGCGCAGGCCGGCAAGGTGCATCCGCGCCTGGTGGAGGAGCCGTTCATATCCGAGTCCTATCTGCGCGACGTGGACGATGTCGATCCGGCGTTCAGCGTCTGGGCGCGCGCGCGGCGGCAGGGCTTTCACGATCACCTTGTGCGGCTGCTGGAAGGGATGTTGCGCTCGGGTTCGGGCCGCCGGGACACGCTGCGGGAATATGCGCAGGCGGTGCTCTACCTCGACCCGACGCATGAGGAAGCGTGCCGCGTCTATATGCGCCTGAGCGCCGAGGCGGGCGATACCGCGGCGGCCCAGCGTGCCTACAAGGCGCTGTGGGAGGTGCTCGACAACGAATATGACGCCGAGCCGTCAACGGAGACGGTGGCGCTGATTGCGGAGATCAAGCAGGGGCGGATCGGGCCGTCGTCACCCAGGGCCGACCTGTCCAGCATTTTTCCGCAGCCCCTGCCGGGCACGCGGTGGTCGGGCACGCAGATCGACGATGGCGGCCGTGTGGCGCTGCTGGTCGAGCCGTTCGGCATCAACGGCGTCGATCCCGACAGCCTGCACCTGGCCGAGGAGTTCCGGCACGAGCTGATGGCCTGCCTGATCCGTTTCCGGGAGTGGTTTGTTGTCGGCGGTGCGAGCCTGTCGGCCGAGCAGAAGCGGCACGGCGGGGTCACGGGAGTGTATTGCGTGACGGCGACGGCCTATCGAGCGGGCAACGCGATCAGCCTTGTCGTGACGCTGCGCGAGCAGGAGAGCGGCATCCACATCTGGAGCGAGCGGTTCTTCGTCACACTGGAGAGCTGGTTCGAATCGCAGCAGCGGATCGTGCGGCAGATTGCCACGTCGCTGAACGTGCAGGTTTCCCTCGGCCGGCTGAAGCGGATCGCGAGCGAACCGGACGTTTCGCTGCCGGTCTATGACCTGTGGCTGCGTGGGCAGGCCGCCTTGCACAAGTTCAGCATCGAGAACTGGCAGACCGCAGCACGGATGTTCACTGCAGCGATCCAGCGCGCCCCGGACTTCGCGCCTGGCTACAGCAGCCTGGCGCAGATGAACAACGTCGCGCATTTCGTGCATCCCGGCGTGCTGCGGTCCCGCGAGAATGAACAGCGCACGCTGGAGCTTGCGCGGAAGGCGGTTGCACTGGACCCGATGGATTCGCGGTCGCAGCTCGCGCTTGGCTGGTCGCTCGCGATGGCGAAGCAGTACAAGCAGGCGACCACGCACATGGACCTCGCCCGGCAATTGAACCCGAGCGACTCCTGGACGCTGATCTCCAGCGCGCTGTGCCTGGCGTATTGCGGTGAGCGGGAGCAGGCAACGCATCTCTCGGCGCAGGCCTTCAGCCTGACCTTGGCACCATCACCGCTGCACTGGGCCTATCAAACCGCTATCGCGTTCCTGCGTGGCGACTATGCTGAAGCGGTTGAGGCAGCGGATCGTGCGAACGGAGCGGTGCTCCCGCTGGTGGCATGGCAGGCTGCGGCGCATGCGTTCCTGGGCGAGACCTCCGCGGCGCGCCATGCTGCGGGACGCTTCCTGAACCTGGCGCGCGCCAACTGGTTCGGACAAGGGCCGCCGACCGACGAGGCGATTGGCCGATGGATGCTGCATGTGTTCCCGCTGGCTGACGAGGCCGACTGGAAGCGCGTATGTGATGGCGTTACCGCCGCGGGCATACCCCACGGCGGCGCCTGTCACCACGGCTGGTAGCTACATGCATACGCCGATGCTGTAGTCACCAACACGTTCCGCCTGCAGCCGAAGTTTCTGCTCCGGGCTTTGCGGCATTGCGCAGTTGAGCGGTGCATCGGTGTAGAACTGCGGCAGGAGATAATCACTGCCGGCGGCGATATCGCGCTGCGCCTGCTGCACCATGACCTTGCCGGGAATCCGGATATAGAAACGGCTTTCCGTATCTTGGACAAACACCACCTCCTTGACGCTGGGCGGCAGGATGATGCCTGTCCCGGCAGGCCCGATTTGCCGGGGCGCGCCGTCGGCAAAGACGACACGGCGGACGCTGTCGTCGTTGAACGGATCGCCCGGCGGCGTTTCTGCGCCCGTGGCCCACGACAGGACGAGCTCGCCCCACTCCTTGTAGGACCCGGTGACCTGAGCTGGCACGAATTCCATAACTATTCCCCCTTCTGACGTTATAGCAAAGATGGAAACTTCATCGACGGATCGACGCTCTGCTGCAGGCATCCGTCGATGAAGCTGATAATCGAGGCCAGAGTGATCGGCCCGTTGAACACTGGATCGGCAAAGCCCGGGTCCAGTGAAATCAATTGCTCGGCCAGGCTGCTGGATTTCCGTTCCGACCCCAGCCTGTTTTGCAATTCGCCAAACATCGTTTCG
>DASQVN010000371.1:0-6665 GCA_035640755.1 Rhodopila sp. | reverse complement strand
ATATTTTCAACCTAATTCCAACCCGTATGTCGTGATATCGCCCTTGGCTAACCGTCACCCCGCCACGCACCGCTGACGACGATCCCATGGCCGCGCTTGCCGCAGTCGATGCATCGCAACGGCAGCTCGACCAGCGGCGTGTCGGCGTGCCCCTGGTCGATGAGCTTCTGCAGGTCGAGGGTGCGGTAGCGCGGATGGCGGCAGTGCTTGCAGTAGGCTTGGACGGTATGAACGCCGAGATACATGCGCGGGGTAGGGAGGGACATGCCCTGACGTTACCGCGTGTTCCCTTCATGTTCTAGGCGGCTGTTCGGCCACGTATCCCGGAACGCGTGACCGAAACTCCCTGTCGCCGCTTGGCTGCGGTCCGTCTGTCGATATCCGCGCGGTATTCCTGGGTTTCATTATGCACCGGGCTTGCGCGCCAGAAAGGCGTAACCTTTTCAATGCTCTAGTTCCAGCGCGAAATTCTTGAATTCTGCAATCATCCAGGCCAAAGGTGCCAGTGGATGGCTAGTGTGGTGGTTCCGAAGTCCGCCGCACTGTGGATCGGCCGCCGTAGCGGACTTCGGAACCATGAACCACACTAGAAAACAATGCTTTGCTAGTGTCCTTATCGGTTCGGAAGTTCGTAAAGCGGGTGATTCAAGCACGACGAACTTCCGAACCGGGACACTAGTTGAGCGTGTAGGTGACGCCGGCCAGGAAGCCGACATTGCCGCGGCCGCCGTCAGTGGGGGAGGCGGTGAAGGCGGCGTTGAAGCTCCAGAGGCGGCTTTCGCTGGTGAAGCCGAGACCGGCGGCGAGGCCGACCTGGCCGGCGTAGGTGCCAAGGCCGAAGGCGGTGGACAGCTTGCCCGGGCGGTCGTCGTAGCGCAGGCCGGCGGCGGCCATGGCGCTGGCGACTCCGGCGAAGGCCTGGCGCTGGTTCAGGTTGATCTGGTTCTGCAGGCTGGCGAGGCCGCCCTGCAGCTGGTTCATGTTCACCGCGTCGGTGCCGAGGATGCCAGGGGCGACGTTGGTGATGCGGCGCTCATTCCCCGGCGAGCCGACCGAGACGGTGTTGGGCGCACTCGCGACCGAGTTGGCGCCGAGGGCGACCGAATTGGCCGCGGTGGCCGCGGCGCCGGTGCCAAGCGCGGTGGCCGAGGGGCCGGCGGCGGTGGCGTTGGTGCCCACGGCCGTGCTGGATGGCCCGGAGGCGTTGGCCGCCTGGCCGAGGGCGGTGGCGTTGGCGGCGCTGGCGGCGGCGCCGTCGCCGACCGCGGTGGTGGAGAAGGCGGTGGCCTGGGCGCCGTTGCCGATCGCAGTGCTGACGTCGCCCGAAGCAGTCGCGCCGTTGCCGTAGGCCGACGCGCCGTTGCCCGAGGCGGTGCTGTTCACCCCGGCCGCAGTGGCATTGGTGCCGGAGGCGATGGCGTTCGCACCGAGGGCGGTGCTGTTGGTGCCGGTGGCCGCGGCGTTGACGCCCATGGCCACGCTCTGATCGCCGGACGCATTGGTGTTCTGGCCGGCGGCGACGGCGTTGGCGCCGGTGGCGGAGGCGTAGGTGCCGGTGGAGTTGGCGGTGAAGTACGGGTCTCCGGCGCCGCCCGAGCTGCCGCCGATGGTGGGCGGCAGCGAGGTGGCGGCCTGCAGCGCCTGCAGGGCGGAGCCGACGTCGTTATAGGACGTGCCGTTGATGACGTAGGTCGGGCCGGTCAGCGTCGTGCCGTCGAAGCTGGCACCGCCGCCGAGGGCGCCGGCGATGCTGTTGCCCAGGACGCTGCCGGTGGCATAGAGCTGGGAGCCGTTCACCGCATCGGTCGAGGTGGAGGAGACGACGCCGGCGGCGACGTTCTGGATCTGCCGCTCCTTGCCTGGGCTGCCGACGCTGACGACGCTGGCGGGCGCGGTGCCGGCGGCGGTGCCGGGATAGCCGCCATAGGTGAAATCGCCGCTGTGAGGGGCACTTGTCGTGGAGCCGGAGCCGAGGGCGACGTCACCGGGGTGGTTCGCCGTGGTGCCATACCCAATGGCGGTGGCGCCGTTCCCGCTAGCTGTGGCGTTGCCGCCCAGTGCGACGGCGCCGGGCGGCAGAGGCGCCGTATTGGTAGCCGGGGCGGCATCGCTTATGGCGTTGGCCTGATCGCCGATGCTGATGGCGGTCTCGCCGGTCGCGGTCGCACCATTGCCGACAGCAACCGCACCGAGGCCCGTCGCGCTAGCCGATGGACCATAGGCGGCGGCGCTGGATCCGGCAGCGTTGCTGTGGGTGCCGGTCGCGGTTGCGTACAGGCCGCTCGCCAGCGAATTCGCGCCGAGTGCGGTCGCGGAACCACCCCCGGCGCGCGAGCTGGCGCCAACGGCTGTGGCGTTGTCGCTCGGTCCGAGTGTGGTGGTAGGCGCCTGAGCGCCGGCGCCGACGACAACGGCGGCGGCGCCTGTGGCGCCGGACATGCTGCCGATGCTGATGGCTTGTGCGCCGGTGGCTGTGGAGTTGTTGCCAACGGCGATGCCGTTCACGCCGGTGGTTTGGGCGGAGCTGGGGGTATCGCCGGAAATCGCTATCCCGCCGGATGGGGCTTGTTGCGCGCTTGCCGTCTGGAACGTTACGCTAGCGGCAATGCTGAGCACCAGGGTGGCGCGGAAGCTGCGGTGGCGCGCGCCGCGTTCCGGCCGGACTGGCGGCGTGGCGGCTGGCAATGGTGGCATCGAAGTCTGCGCCTCACGTTATTATGTCTGAATGATAACGTAAGTGCCGTGTGCCTGCCAAATGAATCCGGAATGATATAGGGAAATAGGACTGCCAAATGGATACGTTGTTGTAATATTATCTTTGCGCCTCCGTGCCGAGCACGCTGTTGTGGTAAAATTATATTACGACAAGGCAATAGACGGTGTGCGTGGTGACTTGTGTCTTTCACCACGGAGGGCGCGAGGAAGACTCGGAGGGGCACCGAGAGTCCAGCCAGGCGGCCAGGGCGGACTGCTCCGACGCATCCAGGCGAAGGCCCAGCTTGGTGCGGCGCCAGAGGATGTCCTCCACGGTGCGGGCCCATTCGTTCGCGATCAGCCAGGCGACCTCGCGCTCGGTCAGTTCGGCAGCGATCGGGCGGCCAAGGTCACCCTGGGTGCGGGCGTCGCCGAGGACCTCGGTGCCCTCGATGCCGTAGCGGCGGATGAGGCGCGTAGCCCAGGCCGGGGTGAGGAAGGGATAACGGCGTTGCAGGTCCTGGCACAGTGCGTCGGCGCCGTCCCAGGGAAAGTCGCCGCCGGGCAGCGGGGCGCCGGCGGTCCAGGGCGGGCCCAGGCCGGGGAAGAACGGGGCGAGCTGCGCGAGGGCGGCTTCCGCGAGGCGGCGGCTGGTGGTGATCTTGCCGCCGAACACGCTGAGCAGCGGCGGGTTCGGCTCAAGCTCCAGCACGTAGTCGCGGGTGGCTTGCTGCGCGGGCGTGGCACCGTCGTCGCGGAGCGGCCTGATGCCGGCGTACGACCAGACGATGTCTGCGGGGTCGATCGGGGTGCGGAGATAGGCACCCAGCGCCGCCAGAAGATAGGCCTGTTCGGCGCCCGAGATGGCGGCCTGGGCCGGGTCGCCCCGGTAGTCCTGGTCGGTGGTGCCGATCAGGGTGAAATCGTGCTCGTAGGGGATGGCGAAGCAGATGCGGCCGTCGCGGTTCTGGAAGATGTAGCACCGTTCGTGCTGAAACAGGCGGCGGACAACCAGATGGCTGCCCTTGACCATGCGGATGCGGGTCGGTTCGGCCTCTCCGGCGGCATTGGCGAGAAAGTCCGAGACCCAGGGGCCGGTGGCGTTGACCAGCGCGCGTGCCCGGACCTCGTGTACCCCGACGTCGCGTGCCCCGACGTCGGCCGGCGGGTCGAGGGTCAGCAGCCAGGCGTCGCCGTCCGGACGGGCATGGCGGCAGCGGGTGCGGGTGCGGATGTCGGCGCCGCGGCGGGCGGCGTCGCGGGCGTTCAGGACAACCAGGCGGGCGTCATCGACCCAGCAATCGGAATACTCGAAGCCGGCGGGGAATTCGGGCCGGAGCGGCGCCCCGGCGGGATCGCGGCGGAGGTCGAGCACGCGGGTCGGCGGCAGGATGCGGCGGCCGCCCAGGTGGTCGTAGAGGAACAGCCCGGCGCGGATCATCCACCAGGGGCGCAGCCCGGCGTGGTGCGGCAGCACGAAGCGCAGCGGCCGGATGATGTGCGGCGCGCTCCGCAGCAGCACTTCCCGCTCCGTCAGGCCTTCGCGGACGAGGCGGAACTCGCGGTGCTCGAGATAGCGCAGGCCGCCGTGGATCAGCTTGGTGGAGGCCGAGGAGGTGGCGGCGGCGAGATCGCCCATCTCGAGCAGCACCACCCTGAGCCCGCGGCCGGCGGCGTCGCGGGCGATGGCGGTGCCATTGATGCCGCCGCCGACGATGGCGAGGTCGTAGGTGCGCGCGTCGGACACGTTTCGGGTGGTCACGTATCCGCAGGCGGCTCGATGACAGTGCCGGTGTAGGGCTCGACGTAGACCATGTGGTCGTTCACCGTTTTCACGCCGGCGGTGTTCTCGGCGATGATGCGGATGCCGCGGCGCTCCTCCTCGTTGCTGATGGCGCCCCAGAGGTCGACGACACCGTTCGCGACGGTGACGTTCAGCGCGGTGCGCGGTGCCCAGGGCTGGGCGTCGAGGGCATCGAGGATGGCGGCGCGGATCACGCGGTCGTCCTGCGCCAGCGGTTCGGCGGCGCGGCTGCGGCCGATCAGCGCGCGCAGCAGGTCGGAGCGGCTGACGATGCCGGTGACGCGGCCATCGCGGGTCACCGGGACGCGCTTGATGCGGTGTCGCTCCATCAGGGTGACGACATCCTCGAGCGTGGCGCTCTCGGGGACGCTGACGACGTCCTCGGTCATGACGTCGCACACATGGCGGCCATGGGCGCGGACGAAGTCGGTGGCCTGGCGCGCGGGCGAGACCAGGAGGCGGAGCCACCAGGGGCGGCCGCGCTCGGTGCCGAGTTCGTCGCGGCGGAGGAGGTCGCCTTCGGTGAGGATGCCGACGAGGTCGCCGGCCTTATCGACGACCAGCAGGCCGGAGATGCCCCGGCTCAGCATGACGGAGGTGGCGGCCTCAACGGTATCGTCCGGGGCAACGGAGATCACGTTGCGGGTCATGACGTCGGAGACGATCATCTGCGGTTCCCTGTCTGTCTAGTCCGGGCCTGTGCGATCCGGGCCTGTGCGATCCAGGCCTGTGCGATCCGGCGCGGACGTTGCAACTGCGGATGTTGCAACAGGACGCGGCAGGGAGGCCAGCCCCGCGTCGTCATGACAGAGTGGCGGGGCTGGCCTAGATTGGGTCGAGTAAGTAAGGGGAATGCCAATGGGTCCGCTGGTGACGACGGAATGGCTGGCCGAGAGGCTCGGCTCGCCGGGGTTGGTGGTATTTGACGCGACGAAATACCTGCCGACCGAGGCGAAGGACGGGCACGCCGAGTTCCTGCGGACGCATCTGCCGGGGGCGCGGTACTTCGATATCGACCTGATCGCGGACCCGGACACCGACCTGCCCCACATGGTCCCGACGGCCGGGCGGTTCGCCAAGCTGATGGCGGAGCAGGGCGTCGGCAACGACTCGCGCGTGGTGTTCTATGACCAGAAGGGGCTCGCGTCGGCGGCGCGCGGCTGGTGGCTGATGGGGCTGTTCGGGCATGACGCGGCGGCGGTGCTGGATGGCGGGCTGCCGAAATGGCTGCGGGAGGGGCGGCCGACGGAAACCGGCGATCCGCTGAAGCCGCCACCGGCGGTGTTCCGGCCGGATTTCCGCGCGAGCCGGCTGCGCGGCATCGGCGATGTGCTGCGCAACGTGGAGACGCGGGCGGAGCAGGTGCTGGATGCGCGGGCGGCGGGGCGGTTCACCGGGGAAGTGCCGGAGCCGCGGGCAGGGATGCGCAGCGGGCATATCCCCGGATCGCTCAGCGTTCCCTATACCGATCTGCTGAACCCGGACGGCACGTTCCGGCCGGCGGGCGAGGTGGCGGCGCGGTTCCGGCAGGCGGGCGTGGACGGCAGCAGGCCGGTGGTGACCAGCTGCGGCTCGGGCGTGACGGCCTGCATCCTGACGCTGGGACTGCGCGTCGCTGGACTGCCGGAGGGGGCGGTGTATGACGGGTCATGGACGGAATGGGGCGGTCGCTCGGACACCCCGGTTGAAATGGGGTGAGAATGGCTGACGACATTTCGCATGATGGGCGCAAGCGCGGGCTGCGGACGACGCTGTCGCATATCGGGCGAGCCTCGAAGCAGGTGCACGGGTTCGTCAATCCGCCGCTGCTGCGCGGCTCGACAGTGCTGGTGCCGACGGTGGCGGAGCGCAAGGCGCTGGCGGCGAAGCGCGGCGCGCGGGTGCTGACCTACGGCACCGGCGGGTCCAGCACGCACTGGGCGCTGGAGGATGCGATCGCGGCGGTGGAGGGGGGCACGCGGTGCTACATCGTCTCCACCGGGCTGGCGGCGGTGACGACGCCGCTGCTCGCGTTCCTGCAGGCGGGCGACCATCTGCTGATGCCGGACCATGTGTATGGGCCAGCGCGGTCGTTTGCCTCGGGGATGCTGCGGCGGCTCGGGGTGGAGACGACGTTCTATGTGCCGGAGATCGATGCGGCCGGGATCACGGCGCTGATGCGGCCGAA
>DASQVN010000370.1:0-2547 GCA_035640755.1 Rhodopila sp. | reverse complement strand
AGCCTGGCGCACGCCGATGGGGTTGCTCCGGTGCATGTGGCGCGATTGCGGTTGCAGCTTCTGAGCGGGGCGGCGTCGCGGGATGCCTATACGTGCCTGCCGGTGGCGCGGGTGGCGGCGGTGATGACCGACGGCGCGTTGGTGCTGGACAATGAATTTCCAGTGCCGAGCGTGACGTTTGCGACGTCGGGGTATCTGACGGGGATCGTGGATGAGCTGGCGGGCAAGCTGGAAAGCATCGCGCGGGAGCGGGCGGCGTTCGTGACCGGGCGGCGGCCGCAGGGGGCGGGGGACCTCGCGGATTTCATGGCGCTGCAGTTGTGCAACCGATACCTGGCGGCGTCGCGGCACCTGGCCGCCCAGCGGGCGGGGCATCCGGAGGATCTGTACCGCTGGCTGCTGGAGTTTCTGGCGGAGGCGTCGAGCTTCCGGACGGATGACGCGGTGGCGCCGGAGATCGAGCCGTACCACCATCCCGAGCCGTGGCTGAGCTTCCGTCCGCTGATCACCGAAGTGCGCCGCGTGCTGGTCGAGCTGGCTCGGCCGGACCGCAAGGCGATCCCAATCCCGCTGCGTCTGCACCAGAGCGGGGCGCGGACGGCGGAGGTGCCCGATTCCGGGCTGTTCTCGGACGCGATCTTCTACCTGGCGGTGCAGGGTCTGGCGTCGCAGGAGGTGATCCGGCAGCGGTTGCCGGGGCAAATCACCATCGGGCCATCGGAAAATCTGCCGTCGCTGGTGCGTGCGGCGGTACCGGGGATCCCGCTGCGGCACGTGCCGCAGATTCCGCGCGAAATCCCGGCGCGCCGGCAGATGGTCTATTTCGAGCTGGACCGGAACAACGAGTTCTGGAGCCGGCTGCCGCAGTCCGCCAACCTGGCGATCAACGTCAACGGCGATCTGCGGGAGGGGATGGAGATGGAGTGCTGGGCCGTCCGCAACTGAGCAGGAGCTGTGCGGCGCATGAATGCCGACGACGACCCGTTTGGACTGATGGACAGCGAGCGGACGCAGATCTCCCGCCCTGTGCCGGGGGGGCGCGGGGTGCGGGCGGCCGCGGCACCGCGTGTGGCTCCGGTTGCGGAACCAGGGGGCCGGCGCGTCGGCAGTGTTGCGTCGGTGACGGGCACGCCGGGGCGGGGGCCGTTGGTGGAGTGTGCGTTCGGGCTGCTGAGCATGGTGCCGCTGCTGCGGACGCCCACGCCACCGATGCCACCGGATGATCTGCGGGCGCAGATCGAGGCCGAGCTGAACTCCTTCACTGAGCGGGCGCACGCCAGGGGGCTGGACAACCGGATGGTGGCGCTCGGGCATTATGCGCTGTGCGCGCTGTTCGACGACGTGATCCTGAATACGCCCTGGGGGGCGCACAGCTCCTGGCAGTCGAACAGCCTGGCCGGAGCGCTGCACGGGGATGTGGCGGCGGGGGAGCATCTGTTCGAGTACCTCGACCAGGCGAAGGCGCAGGGGCAGCGCAGCCGTCCGGTGCTGGAGCTGATTGCGGCGTGCCTCGCGCTGGGGTTCGAGG
This sequence comes from Rhodopila sp., assembly GCA_035640755.1. Lineage (GTDB taxonomy): Bacteria > Pseudomonadota > Alphaproteobacteria > Acetobacterales > Acetobacteraceae > Rhodopila. The sequence goes on along the minus strand of DASQVN010000370.1, from coordinate 1,019 downwards.
GGCAGTACCGCATCCGGCCGCAGGGACAGATCGAGCTGCGGCATATCAGGGGCGAGCTGCTGGCGATGCTGCAGCGCTATGACGCCGATCATGACCCGGCGCTGTCGGGGCATTGGCGCGGGGCGGCGGCGGCGCATCGGCCGATCGGGCAGGGGATTCCGGTCTGGGTGTATGGCACGGCGGCGCTGGCGCTGCTGGTGCTGGCCTATGCGGGAATGGTGGTGCGCCTGGGCGAGCGGGGCGCACATCTGGGCGATGCGGTGGCCAGCCTGCCGGCGAGCGAGACGATCGAGATCGTGCAGCCGGCGGCGGCGGCACCGGCTCCGGTGCCGGTGCCGAAGCCTCTGGTGCTGGGGCCTCGGCTGCGGGCCTGCCTGCCGGAAGGGGCGCGGGACCAGGGGGATGCAGTCTCGGAGACGCTGCAGGGGGTGAAGGTCAGGCTGCCGAATGCGGGGCTGTTCACCTCGGGCAGCGCGGACCTGCAGGCCGCGGTGACGCCGACGCTGCAATGTTTGGGACAGGTGCTGAAGATGGCGAATGGCCGCGTGGTGGTGGTGGGGCACACGGATAATGTGCCGATCCGCACGGCGCGGTTTCCGAGCAACTGGGAGCTGTCGAAGGCGCGCGCCGATTCCGTTGCTGCCGTGCTGCGGCCGGTGATGGCGCGGCCCGTGCAGGTGGTTGGGCGTGGGGATGCGGAGCCGATCGCCCCCAACACCGCGGAGGACGGGCGCAGCCGCAACCGCCGTGTTGAAATCCTGCTGATCCGATGAAGCTGCTTCGATCGATCCTGTCGGTGCTGCGCGCCCGGTGGTTCTGGACACTGGTCGGGGCGGTGATCCTGTCGCTGCTGGTGTGGTTCTTTGGGGCTTTGATCGCGGTCGGCGAGGAACGGCCGCTTGTGTCCGACGTTTCGCGGCTGCTGGTGGTGCTGGGCATCGCCGTCCTTTGGGGGCTGTGGAACGTGCTGGCGATGGCGCGGGCGCGCCGCAGCAACGAGAAGCTGGTTTCAGCGCTGG
>DASQVN010000369.1:0-2543 GCA_035640755.1 Rhodopila sp. | reverse complement strand
GCGCAGGGCAAGGTTGCGCCTCTCCGCATCACGGGCGCAGGCCAGCAGGATGTCGTATCCCTTGTGCACGCCGATGGCGCCGATCACGCAGACCAGGGCCGCGTCGCGGCGGCGGATTGCCTGGGGCGCCGCGCGCAAGGCTGCGGCATCATCGGTGTGCGGAACGATCCGGATCGACAGGCCGGGGAAATGGCGCTTCATCCGCGTTCCGGCGTCGTCCGACGGCACCGCCACGGAAGCTGCCCGGGCGAGGAATTGCGCGGACCGCTCGCGCAGCGCGGCAATGCCGATGTCTTCGGTCAGGTAATGACCATTGTCTGCGATGCAGGCCTCGCACTCGGCCGCATCAGGTTCCCCGCAGTAACGACCATGCGCACCGATCAACACGACGCGGGGACAGAACCACGCATAGTCATGGACATGCACGTCGTACGGGACCCCGAGGCGGGTGATCACGTCGTGGACGGCGGGGTGATGTCCGAGCAGATGATGCACCTCGGCCCGTTCCGGGCGGCAGCCGCGCAGCAGGCGCAGCAGCGCCGGCAGTTCCGCCTCCATCCGGAACACGAGGTTCGGCAGATCGTCCTCGAGCCCGTCGCGTACCGCGATCGCCGGCGTGCCGTCGGCGGTCTGCGACGGGCGCAGCACCACGGGCCGGCGTCCGGCGGCGGCATGCGCCCGGATGGATGCGGCCAGGCGCTGCTCCACCCCGCCGCCATCATCATGGGTGAGAAGGATCACCGCCGACCGCCAGGCGCGGCCGCGGCCACGCCACTGCAGCGCATCGATTCGGCGTCGCGCCTCGGCCAGCGGGTCGGCAGCGAGGAATTTCGCGATCAAGGCGTGATAGCCGGGGTGCAGCCGCTCGATCGCGCGGCCGTTGCGGGCCTGCAGATGTCTGGCGGCGGCGCCGAAGCTCTGGCCGCTGACGTGGCCGACGAACAGGCCCGGCAGTGCGACGTTGCGCCAGCCGAGGGCGCGGGCACGCAGGCAGAAATCGGTTTCCTCGCCGTAGCCCTGGGCGAAGACATCCGCCCGCAGCAGGCCGACCGCCTCGAGGCAGTCGCGCCGGATGTAGAGGCAGAAGCCGACGCCGACCGGGATATCGGCGACGGCCGCGCCATGGGCGCGGGCGGCCAGACGATCCAGCCGGTTGGTGGTTTCCTGGTCGGGCTGCTTGTTGGTTCCGGCGGGGCCTGGATAGCTGAGGATGCTCGCTTCGTTGGAGAAGGGGGTTACGGTGCCGATGGCCGGATCGGCATAGGCGGCGTCCCGCAGACGCGCCAGCCAGCGTGGCGGCACCAGGGAGTCGCTGTTCAGCAGCACCACGTCATGCCCCCGTGCTGCGCGCATTCCGGCATTGGCGCTGGCGGGGAAGCCGCTTGGGTCCCCATGCCGCAGCAGGGTGACCGAGCCGTTGCCGGCCAGATCATCGAGGAGAGAAACGATGGCGGGATCGCGCGAGCCGTCGTCCACCACCAGGATGCGCGCATCCTCGGGCAGGCTTGCGAGCACGCTGTCGAGGCAGGCGCGCACGACGGTGCCGCCGTCGTGCACGGGGATCACGACCGTGACGGCGCGGCGGCGCGGGTTGGCGCCCACCGGCTTTTCCGGCGGCGGGATATCGGCGGGCAGTGCGCCGGGAGCCGGATCGGCCGCCGGCCGCCGGCCGGACGAGGCCGGGAACAGCGCGCCGATCCGCAGGGCCCCGGCCGCCCGTTCCCGTTGCGCGGCGGCCGGATCGAGCGGACTGCCCGTCAGATCGGTCCCATCGGGGCCGCGCAGATGACAGAGGCCGACGGCCGACCCCAGCCAGGCGGCGGGGATGCGGATCCTTCGCGGGCGGGCGAGCGGGCCTGTGTCGGGAACCTCGATCGCTTCGTCGTCCGCTATCCAGGTTCCGATGCGCCGGCCCGCGGCGTCGGTCACTGTCAGCACGGGATGGGTATCGGGGTCGCCCGGGTGCCAGGCCCAGCCGGTGATGCCGTCCTCCCCGGCCTCGACACAGCCGGCCAGGGCGCGGACGGCGGAGAGGCGGATCGGGCTGCCCAACAGATGCGTGCCGGCAAGGACCTCGACCGTGCGGCGCCGGGCCCAGTTGGCGGGGAGCCGCGCGCCGCGCAGGGGCTTGCCGTCGAGGCGGACCTGCACCTTGGCGGACGTGCGGACGATCACGGTGCCATTGCGGTCGAGGCCGCACCAGCCGGAGTAGCCGGTACGGGGTGCGAGTTGGTCCGCCAGCGCCGCGGCCTCCGGCGTCAGGGCATGGCGTGACAGGGCTGGGGCCACCGCTTCCGCGGCGGCGGCAGGGTTGCCCTGACGCAGGCGGGCGGTGGCGAGGCCGACCCAGGCGTGGGACACGTCGAAGCGCGATGTGACGGCGGCGAACAGGGTTTCGGCCGGGGCGGCGTCGGACACCAGGCAGACGCTCGCCAGGGTCAGGGCGGCGTTCGGATCATGTGGCACCAGCCGGTGCGCGCGGTCCAGCCAGCGCAGCGCTTCCGCGTGATCGTTGTGGGCAAGGGCCTGACGGCCTCGCGCCA
>DASQVN010000368.1:0-4417 GCA_035640755.1 Rhodopila sp. | reverse complement strand
GATCGGGCAGGCGAAACTCCTCACCAGGTTCGTCCGCTGGCAAGCGACCCAGCAGGGCGGACAACTGGTTTCGCTGCTGCGCTAACTGCTTTTCCAATGGGGGCACCGTCTGCTCCGCTTGCGCCAGCGCCGCTTCCTGCTGCCGCACATCCGCCTCGGCTGCCTGTCCAGCCGTGAACTGACGGCGCAGAATGTTCAGCAGCCTGGTTTCGACGTCCACAATCTGCCGGGTGACCTGAAGCTGCCCGCGCAGGTTTGCCTCCTGGATCACTGCCGTTAGGCCCAAACCCAACATTCGTGTCACCGGATGCAAAGTAGCGGATAGCCTCGAGTGTCAGACGCCCTGCAGGGATAGCTGGTCTGCGAGACCCGCGGAGACAGGTAGATCGAGGGGCAGGCGGGCAGTCATGTCGAGCTGGAAGGTTCCGTAGGGGTTCACATGGCCCCAGAATAGCGGTGTCATCCCTCGCCGCTCGTTGGCGCCCATACGCTCCAGCCAGATCGGCTCGCCGAGAACGCGCTGGAGCATCAGAGTGTTGACGTAGACCATACAGTTCTGCAGCAGGTGCAGGGCTAGCATGGTCGCCTCTTGGTCCTCCAGGCGGTTGGTGGCGATCTCACCGCCCCGGCCATAGAGGATGAAATCGTTGGCACCGTTCCAGGACTCGATCACGTTCAAACCCTCATGGATCTCGCGCCGCAGTTCCATCCGGTGCAGGTAGCGGCACAAGAATGTGGTGCGCAACGCCTTACCAAGCTCGACCAATGCTCTGTATGTAGGGTGCTGCAAATTGGCACGGGTGAAGCGGCGCAGGATGTCAGTCGCGGCGGCAGTGCCAAGTCGAAGCGCCGTCGCGAATTTCACCATTTCGTTGTACTGGCGACGGATCAGGTCCCAGTCGACCGGTCGCGACAGCACCGGTCGCAATCCCAGGCACGCATCGGGTTCGCCGGTGACCGGGCGATAGAGCCGTTGGGCGTGGATACGCCTGAGACGCGGCAAGAGGTGAAAGCCGAGGAGGTGACAGAAGGCGAAGGCAACGTCGCTCTGACCGTGGCTGTCGACGTACGCCTGTTGCACCTCCATCTCGGTACAATGCCGCAACACACCCTCGATCATGGCTGCAACTTCGGAGGAGGACGGGGTCTTGAGCTGCGAATAGATGCAGGTGCTGTGGCGCTCGACATGCCAGTAGATCATGACACCACGACCACCATAGCGAACATGCCACTCCGTCATCAGGTTCTGATCCCAGGCGCCAAACTGCTTGGAATCGGCAGCGCACGCTGTCGTCCCTTCGCCCCAGATGCCGGGATGGCGGGCGCGCAGGGTGGCGTTGACGACTTGGGCGATCGCCTCGCGCATGCTCTCGCGGGTGATGAACCGCCGCCGCACATACAGCAGGTCCCTGTAGGTGACCTCATCCTGACCTGCTGCCATGCGCTTGAGGCCGGTGTTGGTGCCGATCCCGTTCAGGCACAGCAACAGCCGTTCCTGTAGTGCCGCACGCGAAAGGTTTTCGTGGTCAGTGACGGTGCGGAAGGCATTGGTGAAGCCGATGCGCAGATCAGCTTCTTTCAGCATGTCGAGCAGGCTGGTCATGGGCCAGCGGCGGCCGATTTCGGTCTTGATCGCAACGAGGCCTGCTGGGTCTGCCTGCTTTTCCAGCGGTGTCAGCGCAATACACCCGCCGCCGCGCTTGAGGATGCGAACATAGGGGTTGGCGGCCAGGCCGGACTCGAACATGACGAGCGCCTCTGTCATCTCTGCCTGCACGCGTGCAACGAAGGTGTCCGGGTCTCCGGGAAGCCCGAGAGCGGCATAGTGTTCGTCCCGCCGGATCTCGAAGTCTGCGGGCAGATCTTCGTCGGGGTTGCGATAACGGTCGGCACCTTCGACCCAGATTTCCTTGCAGCGCAGTTGTTCGCGCAGTGCCTGCAACGCGCAAATCTCATAGGTGATCCGGTTGATCCGGATCCGGCCCTGAGGGTCGCGCTCGATAACGGCGTCACGCCAGGCGATCGGAACAACACCATCGAGCGGCACGGATTCCTCAAGCGGGTAGCAGTGCAGCTTGCTGTCGAGATAGCGCACGATCAAGCCGAGCGCATTAAGCACCGGCCGATGATCCTGGTTGTTAGAGCGGAATGTCAGAGCACCGAGCACGACAGGCAGCATACGGCGGTAGTGCGAGCGGTAGGAGCCGCGGATCACCGCTTGGAGGTGGTGGCGGTACATCGGCCCCGTGGCTTCGCCTTCGGCGACAAGGTCGCGCAGGGTCTGCTCATCAACGACAGGGAAGACAACGGCTCGGACCGTGTCGTCCGGCTTGGCCAGACTTGCCGCAGCGAGCTTGAACAGAAGCGCTGGCTTGCCGGCGACTCGCTTGAGGTCGCCAATCAGCTCCTTCTCGACCCGCTTCTCGGCCGTGGCACCGATGCGATGGACGGTGGCGATCAGCAGATCGACCAGGGCATCGGTGATCTCGCGTCCGCGTACATGGCAAAATGCTGCGAGCAGGGTCAGCCGGATCGCCGTCGGATGGCGGCGCAGCTCATGCAGTTCCTCGGCCGCAACACGCCGCCGATAGGCCATCAGAACCTTGGAAGGGAGGTCGGCGAACAGGTCTGCCGGCAGTGCAAGCGCACGGATGCAGGCAAGCTTGTCGGCTTCCTCGCCGACGCTTTGCAGGCTGGCGTGGCCAGCGCCAGCACGAAGTGCGAGCAGTGGAGCACGATTATCTTTGCCACCTGCCGCATCGGAGTGGGGCGCCTTGAGCAGGGCGTCGAGCCCAACCGCTGCCGCTGGCGGCAGACGTGCCAGCAGGCCGTCGCACCACGCCTCTTCATGCCGGTGAATGACGGAGCGTACCAATCGATCGAGGCGATCAGGCGACGGCGGCTCAATGCGCAGCGATCTGCACCGCTCGCGTGCTGCCACCAGCAATCGGTCTGGCCGATATTCCAGGGGAGACACTTCGCCTTCCAGCCACCGCGCGAGAGCGTCGGCATCGTCCAGTGTTGCCTCGCGGAAGCCGAGGGCGTCGCGAATTTGTGCCCGGTGATACGCGGCGGCCCTACTGCGCCAGTCATGGCCGCGCCAGTCTGCGGCCGGCACTTCGATCTGGCTGGCGATCGCCTCAACCGCCGCGACGGGAACCTCCTCAAGCCGATAGGGAAAGCGACCATGGGCCTGGAACATCTTGAGTAGCACGGCGAAGCCCAGCCGCGTGGCGCCGGTCTTGTTGCCGAGCAGCGCGCGATCCGATGCGTGCAGTGCCCAGCGGTCGTCAACGTCCTCACCATCACGGTCGCCCCTCATGGTCGTCTTCCCCGTGCTTTTGTCCCGGTTAGGCTATAGTCTATCTGCGATGGTCGACGCCTAAGCGGAAACAAGGGTTTGCAAGCCGCCGAACGGGGAGAGTTCAACTGGGACAACGTGCCGCCCTCTACTGTCGGGTCTCGACCGCCGATCAGTCCTGCGCCCGTCAGGAACGGGACCTCACTGCATTTGCCGACCGTGCTGGCTATGAGGTGATCGGCGTGTTCAAGGAGACCGGGTCAGGCGTGAAGCTTGACCGCGCGGAGCGGCGCAAGGTCATGGCACTCGCCCAGGCGCGTCGGATCGATGCCGTGCTGGTGACCGAACTCTCGCGATGGGGGCGCAGTACGACGGACCTGCTGGCAACGCTCAAAGAGCTGGAGGCGCGACGGGTGTCGGTCGTGGCGCTGAGCGGGATGACCTTCGATCTGGCCACGCCGCACGGCCGGATGATGGCAACGGTGCTCGCCGGCATCGCCGAGTTCGAACGTGAGCTGATCCAGGAACGTATCCGTTCGGGCATCGCCGCGGCCAAAGCCCGCGGCAAGCGGCTGGGCCGCCAGCCGGGACAGCGGCCGAAGTCGGACCGTCTTGCACCGAAAGTGCTGGCTCTCGTGGCCCAGGGTCGCAGTTATCGCTTGGTCGGACGCGAAGTCGGTCTGAGCAAGAACACTGTCGCAGAGATCGTGGAGCGATATAGAGCCGGGAGCCACCCCGGCACAACACTGAGAATCTTATGAATACTCGGCCCGGACGCATACCACGATTTGTATGGATTGCGTCAGCTCTGTGGTTAGTCCTAGATGCGCTGTCCCGTTGGTTCCTCCCTAGGCCGTACAGATTACTAATCGGACTGCTGTGCCTGTTATTTGTAGCTCTCTTTGTCTTCATAATTCCCGCGATACTGAGACGAAAAAGTCAATCGGCCAAATCGGACCAAATATGATTCTACGGGCTACGCTTCAAAGCATGGGGGACTTCGCCGACCGGTGCGCCCCCGGGGTGTCAGATCACGCTGGCTTACTTTGCTCCTGGTGACACAAATGTTGGGTCTGGGCCATAACGGCGAGATATGGAAAGTCGCCCATATCCGCG
>DASQVN010000367.1:0-5532 GCA_035640755.1 Rhodopila sp. | reverse complement strand
GCCGTCAATGCAGCGGCCGTCTGGCATACCTCTTTGCAGGGACCCCGGAGATACTCTACTGTTCCATCCAGTGATTCGTTCCGCCGGCCGCAGCGCTTTGCGCACATCCAAACCAGCAAGGACATTGGCGAAGCCCTGTCCCCCGGTGTGATCGACGGTCCCGCAGTCCACCGCGGCAGTTGACCCGCGGTGTGACAGACCCGCGGAACCGCCATACGCGTGTTGTGACGTCTGGAGACGTCAAGGCAGGAGTCGTCGGTGGATTTCGGCATCAAGCTCGCCTTCGACATACTGTCGTTTTCCTCGGTCATGGTGCTGATCGTGCTTGGCCTTGGCGTCATCGCCAGCATGATGGGAATCTTCAATTTCGCGCACGGTGAATTCGTGCTGCTTGGCGCATACTGCCTGTACATCGCCAACGAATGTGGGCTTGGGCTGTGGACCGGTGTCGTCGCGGCGCCCCTGGTGGTCGGGCTCATCGGTCTTGTCATGGAGCGCACGATCATCCGGCGCTTCTACAGCACGCCCATCATCGCCATGCTTGGCACCTATGCGATCGGCCTCGTCATCCGGGAGATCGTCCGCGGACTCCTCGGCGGCCACTACAAGTCCATCCCGGAACCATTGGGCGGTGTCTTCTCGGTCGGCGGGCTCGAATTTTCGACCTGGCGCTCGCTGATCATCCTCATCACGCTGGCGGTGCTGCTGGCGAGCTGGCTGGTGCTGGCACGTACCTCGATCGGGCTGCGCGTGCGTGGGGCACTGGAAAACCCGATGCTCGCCCGCAGCTGCGGGATTTCGACGACCACCCTCTATGCGCTGACCTTTGCGTTCGGCTCCGCCCTTGCCGGCCTGGCCGGCGCCCTGATCGTGCCTCTTTACCAACTGTCGGCCGATATCGGCATCCGCTTCCTGGTGCAGGCATTCCTCTCTGTCATGCTCGGCGGCGTCGGCACGTTTGAGGGGCCGATCCTCGGCGCGTCCACGGTCGGGGTCATGGCCTCCGGCCTGCCTTGGCTCGTTTGGCCGGTGCTGGCCGATCCATTGGTCTTCGTGATCGCGCTGGCAATCGTGAAGATGCGGCCGCAAGGTTTCATCGGCGCCGGCAAGGTCTGATAAACATAAAGGGGGAGGATATGTCGAAAACGCAATTGACGCGCCGGACTCTTCTCAGCCGCTCTGCTGCGCTGACCGCCGCCGGCTGGATCGGCGGCGTTGCCACCGGTTGGGTGCTCCGTCCCAAATGGGGACATGCCGCCGGGCCGATCCGGATGGGCATCGCCACCGATATCACCGGTGCGATCGCCCCCTCCGGCAACGCCAACTGGCAGGTGGCGCAATTCGCTGTTGAACAGATCAACAACCAGGGCGGCATCCTCGGCCAGCCGATCGAACTCTACCTGGAAGACACGGCATCCGACCCGAAAATCGCTGTCGGCAACGTGCGCCGGCTGATTCAGGAAAGGAAGGTGGCCGTCGTCCTTGGCGGCATCACCAGCGCGATGCGGCAGGCGATCAAAGACCCGATCGTCAACCGCGGCAGGACGCTGTACATCTATCCGCAACTCTACGAAGGCCAGGAGTGTACGAAATACCTGTTCTGCACCGGCCCCACCCCCGCGCAGCAATGCGACAAGCTGATCCCCTATATCATCAACACACTCGGCAAGAAGCGCTTCGCCATGCCTTCGGCGAACTATGTCTGGCCGCAGTTGCTGAACAAATACGCCCGGAAAGTAATCGAGGCGAACGGCGGTGAAGTCGTGTTCGAGGAATACTACCCGCTCGACCAGGCGGAATACTCGGCAACCATCAGCAAGATCATTGACGGCAAGGTGGATTGCGTGTTCAACACCGTCATTCCCCCCGGCCTCCAGCCCTTTGTGAAGCAGCTCTATGAAGCGAACTTCCAGAAGAATGGCGGCCTGCTGACCTGCGTCTACTACGATGAAAACCTGCTGAACTACCACCCGGCCAATGAGATGGAGGGCCTGCTGAGCTGCCTTGACTACTTCCAGTCGGTGGACGACCCGTTCAGCAAGCAACTGCAGGCGGATTACAGCAGGAAGTTCCCCGATACGAAATACCTGTTCACCGCGGGCAGCGCCGCCACGGGCATGTATCGCGGTGTCAAGTTCTACGAAGTCGCGGTCACGGAAACCAAGGGCGACCTGCACCGTGAAGCGGTCGGCGCGGCCATGGACCACGCCGTCCTGGCCAATGGGCCTGGCGGCGGCGCGGCAATGGTTCCAGGCCACATGCACGCCCGGATGAACATGTATATCGCGCAGTGCAAGGTTGCCGCCGGCAAGACCCGCTACGAGGTGATCAGCAAGGCGGATATGGTCGATCCCCGTGAATGCTGATCGCCCCGCGGCGGCCCGGGGCGCGGCCGTGGCGCGCAGGCCAAAGCCCGTCCGCATTCTGCCGATCGCCGAGCTGTTGACGCTGGCGGTGCTGGTTGCCGTGCCCTTTGTGCTGGGCGACCGCGCAGACCTGATCACGCTGATGACCAACATCCTGATCCTGTCGATGTTGGCGATCAGCTTCGATCTGTGCTGGGGTTTTTCCGGCATCATGTCCTTCGGTCAGGCGTTGTTCTTCGGTGTCTCGGGCTACGTGATCGCCCTGGTTGGCCGCGATCTTGGCTTCAGCCACATCTGGGGAACCCTGCCGCTGGCGTTCGCCGTCGGCACCGCGCTGGCCTGCCTGTTTGCCCTGTTCCTGCTGCTCGGCCGCAGGAAGCCGACGCCGATTTTCGTCGCCCTCGGTACTTTGACCGGCTCCTACGCCGCGGAGCGGCTCGTTTCCGGATGGCAATATGTTGGTGCCGGCAACGGGCTGTCGTCCATCAAGCTTCTGCAGCTTGGTGATTTTGAGTTTGTCGAGGGCGTCGAATTCTACAGCCTCGCGCTCAGCCTCCTGCTGCTTATCTATCTGCTGAGCCGCGCGCTGGTGCGCTCGCAATTTGGCCTTGTGCTCGCCGGCATGAGGCAGAACGAAGAACGCCTTGCCTTCTTCGGCTACCGCGTGCAGGTGTTCAAGGCGCTGGTATTCTCCTTCGCCGGCGGGGTCGCCGGACTGGCGGGGGCCCTCTACAGCTATCACCAGGGCTTCATCGGTCCCGGCAACATGGGGCCGAGCTTGTCGACAACGGCGGTGATCTACTGCCTGTTTGGCGGCACCGGGACGCTTCTGGGTCCTGTCCTTGGTACGGCGGCGATCGAACTGATCAGCTATTTCCTCTCCGACATCGACGCCGTGCGTTCATTCTGGCCGATCATCCTGGGTCTCGTGCTGCTTGGAGTCGTCACCTTTCAGCCCGCCGGCCTGCTTGGCCTTGTGGTCACGACACGGGAACGCATCGGCGCCTACGGCGCGCATCGTCCCAAAGTGTGAACGGCCATGGCGCTCCTGGAAGCCACGTCCGTCAGCAAGCTGTTCGGTAAATTGCGGGCGCTCGACGATGTCGATCTGCGGGTCGAGGCCGGCCGCCTTCACGGCCTGATCGGACCCAACGGATCTGGCAAGAGCACGCTGCTGAACGCCGTGGCCGGCGTGCATCTTTCAACGGCCGGCACGATCCGCTTCAATGGCAGGGACATCACCAGCACTCCGCCGTATCAACGCGCGCGCGCCGGGCTCAGCCTGAAATTCCAGATCACCGCGGTCCTGCAGGAACTCTCGGTTTACGACAACGTCCTGTTGTCGCTGCAGTCCTCCGGCAGCCCGTGGTCGCTGATGCGTTCCGCCACGCGAAGCTCGCTCCACCGCGACGTGACGCGCTGGCTGGACCGGTTCCGCCTGTCCCATCGTGCCGATGTGCTCGCCGGTGAGCTGAGCCATGGCGAGCAGCAGTGGCTGGAAATCGCCATGGCGCTGGCGCCGCGGCCCAAGCTACTGTTGCTGGATGAACCGACCGGCGGCATGAGCCCGGAGGAACGCCGCGTCACCGGCGACCTGCTGCTGTCGGTCAAGGCGGACTGCACGCTGGTGATCGTCGAGCACGACCTGGATTTCATCAGGAACATCTGCGACCACCTGACGGTGCTTGATCAGGGGCGCGTGATTGGCGACGGTACGGTCGAGGAGATCGGGAAATCCCCACGGATCAAGGAGGTTTACACCAGCCGTGTCTGACGCCTCTGTGATCCTGCGCGTCCGCGACCTGAACGCCGGCTACGGCCGCAGCCAGGTCCTGTTCGGCGTGGCGATCGAGGCGCAGCGCGAGGGCATCGTCGCCATCCTCGGTCGGAACGGCGCCGGCAAGACAACGCTGCTGAAGACACTCGCCGGGGAGTTGCGGGCCAGCAGCGGCAGTATCGTCTTCGACGGGCAGGAGGCAACCGCGGAACCCCCGCAGCGCCGGGCGCGGCGCGGCATCGGCTACGTGCCGCAGGAACAGGCCATCTTCCCCAGGATGACAGTGCAGGAAAATCTGCGCCTCGGCGCCATCAATCAGGCGCGGCGCGACGATGCCATCGACGAGGTACTCGACTTCTTCCCCAAGCTTGGGCAGCGTCTTCGCCAGACTGCCGCGACCCTTTCGGGCGGTGAGCGCAAGATGCTGGCGATCGCTCGTGCGCTCCTCGGCCGTCCGCGGTTGCTGATGCTGGATGAGCCAACCGAAGGTGTCTGGGTTGGGGTCATCGAGGAAATCGCCGATCGCCTGGTGCCGCTATCCCGGCGCATGAGCGTGATCCTGGTGGAGCAGCATGTCGAGCTGGCACTCCGCATCGCCCATTACGCCTACGTTATAGACCGCGGTTCGATCGCGCTTGAAGGACCATCCGCCAAGGTTCGCGATGACCCGCGGCTGCTGCGTTATCTCGCGCCTTAACCACAGATGGGGAGGAAAGACCAATGGCTGTCCAGGTTCCCACGCCCGCGCAACTGCGGGATATTGCCGCCACGGTCGGGCTCGACCTGACCGACGCCGACGTCGAGTCCTATATCGGCCTGCTACGGCCCAACATCGCGGCCTACAACGTTGTCGACGCCATGCCGGACAACCTGCCGCCGGTGCGCTATCCGCGCACACCGGGCTATCGGCCGCCGCCGGCCGAGAACCGGCACAACGCGTGGTACCGCAAGACCACGGTGAAGGGCGCGCCGAATGGCAAGCTGGCCGGGAAGACGGTCGTCCTGAAGGACAACATCATGCTTGCCGGCGTGCCCATGATGAACGGTGCCGCAACGCTGGAAGGTTACGTTCCCGATATCGATGCCACGATCGTCGAGCGGATTCTCGACGCCGGGGGAACCATTGTCGGCAAGGCCCATTGCGAAAACCTGTGCCTGTCGGGCGGCAGCCATACCAACGCGACGGGACCGATTCATAACCCGTACAAAATGGGTTATTCGGCCGGCGGCTCCTCATCCGGCAGCGCCGTGCTGGTCGCGCTGGGCGAGGTTGACATGGCGATCGGCGGCGACCAGGCCGGCTCGATCCGCATCCCGGCCAATCACTGCGGCATCGTTGGCCTGAAGCCTACGTTCGGACTGGTGCCATATACCGGCATTGCGCCGCTC
>DASQVN010000366.1:0-5948 GCA_035640755.1 Rhodopila sp. | reverse complement strand
GGGTATCAATCCAGTTCACCACCGAATTGGTGAATTCGCTCTTGTGCAGGCCGGCCATGTCCTCTGTCCTATCGCGATCGCAAGGTGGCCGTCAGCCAACCTTGACCTTGGTGTCGCTCTCAAAAGCGTAAGGGGGAATCGCCAGATTGGCCGGCGCAGGCCCATGCCGAACACGGCCCGAGGTATCATATTGACTGCCATGGCACGGGCAGAACCAGCCGCCCCAGTCGCCGCGCGGATCGGTCGGCTTGTTACCCAAGGGCACGCAGCCCAGATGGGTGCAGATGCCGATCAGCACGATCCATTGTGAATGGCCGGGCTTGACCCGGGCCGAGTCCGGCTGCGGCTCGATCAACTTGTTCAGCGGCACATCCTCGGCGGCCTTGATTTCTGCCGGCGTGCGATGGCGCACAAAGATCGGCTTGCCCTGCCAGACAATGGTGATACCTGAGCCCTCGGCCACTGGGGTTAGATCGACCTCAACCGAGGACAGGGCCAGGACGTCCTTCGATGGGTTCATGGAGTCGATCATCGGCCACGCGATGGCGCAGGCGCCGATCGCCGCGCCGGCGCCGGCGATCAGTTGCAGCAGGTCGCGTTTCGTCACGTCCCCTGCGGGCGCATGGTGGGTCGCGGAAGCGGCAGAGGAATCAGCCATAAATCCCCTCAAGCAAAATGTTCAGCCGACCGGCATGCTGGCCGGCCGCAGCCCGCCGGATGTCGCGGTCTGGTGGGGCGTTCCGTCGCCCGTCGGGTTGCCCCCGATCAGGCAATTGCGCAATCCTGTATTGGTTCCACCTTCGGCAACACATAGGCGGCATGGGGTTATCCCGGTTGCCGCGCCCGAACAAGTCCCAGATGAAGGAAACTCCCTCTTTGTTGCCGCATAGCCAGCTTCAGCCCGCTGCCCGGGCCTGGTTCGAATCTTTGCGCGACCGCCTCTGCGCCACATTCGAAGCCATCGAGGATGAACAGGACGGGCCACTCGGCGACCGTCCCGCCGGCCGCTTCCAGCGCACCGCCTGGGAACGGGCCGCGCCAGGGGACAATGGCGGCGGCGGGGTCATGAGCATCATGCACGGACGTGTCTTCGAGAAGGTCGGCGTCAACGTTTCCACTGTGTGGGGGGAGTTCAGCCCGGAATTCCGCACCCAGATCCCCGGCGCGGCCGAGGACCCGCGCTTCTGGGCCAGCGGCATCAGCCTGGTCGCGCATATGCAAAGCCCCCTCGTGCCGGCGGCGCACTTCAATACGCGCATGCTGGTGACCACGAAGGGCTGGTTCGGCGGCGGCGCCGACCTGACCCCGATGAGCGTGGACAATGACCAGGCGAGCGAGGACGCCGCCGACTTCCACGCCACGTTCCGCGCGGCCTGCGACCGGCACGATCCGGCCTACTATGAGACGTTCAAGGCCTGGTGCGACCGCTATTTCTATCTGCCGCACCGACAGGAACCTCGCGGCGTGGGCGGCATCTTCTTCGACCACCATTGCTCCGGCGACGCCGAAGCCGACTTCGCCTTCACCCGAGATGTCGGTGAGGCGTTTCTCTCCGTCTATCCACGGATTATCCGCCGCCGGATGAAGCAGCCCTGGACACAGGCCGACCGGGACCACCAGTTGGTGCGTCGGGGACGTTACGTGGAGTTCAACCTGCTGTATGACCGCGGCACCCTGTTCGGACTGAAGACCGGCGGCAACGTGGATGCCATTCTCATGAGCCTGCCGCCCGAGGTCCGGTGGCCCTGAGTCTTGAGCGGGCCGTCAGGATCCGAGAGGACGGTTCGCACGTTCCAATAGGCGGGAAAAGAAGCCGGGCGGCTTGGCCGGCTTCGATGGGGCAGCTGTCTTATGGCGGGCCTTGGTTTCGAGCTCTTGCTGGCGCTGCTTGCTGGCCAGCCACTTGTCCAGGCTCATGCCGGCCTTGGCGGCGCGCTTGGCTTCATACGCCCGTTGGCCTTCACTCAAAGTCTTCGATTGCTGCACGGCACCCTCTGATCACCCGTTTATCGTCGCAAAATCGCGGCGATAGATCAAGGCGCGCAGCGGTCTTGCGGGCGGATTCGCGCCGCACGTCGACACATCAGCGCCGTCGCGCGGTACGCTCCCGACAGCCGCCACAACGCCGGGCCACCCCGGCGCAGATCTGGCGGCCATGGCGTTACTGCACCGTGGATTTGGGCGTGGGGACGACGCGCGTGATCACGTTGTTGGAGCGGTCTAGATAGTCCGGCACGCGGGGCGCGATCTTCGTCTTCCAGTAATCGGACTCATACACCGCGGTGTAAAGCTCGGCCCGCTGCTCCTCGCTCTCAAAACGGCGCAGCCAGACATAGACCGAAGGGTCCGTCTGGCCGTGGAAACTGCCGCAGATGACCATCCCCTTGGACACCTGGAAGGGAATGATCTCCTCCTCCATGATCCTGACCCACTCCTGCAGCTTGCCGGGCAGGACCTTGTATTGGCGCAATTCGTAGAATGCCATGGCGTTTCCTCCGTTGACCTGACCAAACAAGCCATGTTGTCGGCATGGCTGCAACCTGGCTGACCGCGTTGACGCTGTTCTTCGTGCGGCGTACCGTCGTTGGCCTGTCCAGTGACAAGGGGAACGTTTTTCGAATGTCCAACAAGCTCAAGGCACGCCTGGCAGCGGGCAAGGCCGCGGTGAATGGCTGGCTCGCCATTCCGTCGGGGTTTTCGGCGGAGGTCATGGCCCAGTGCGGCTGGGACAGCGTGACGGTCGATCTGCAGCATGGGGTACAGGACTACCTGTCTATGGTGCAATGTTTCCAGGCGATGCAGGGACACCCGATCACGCCGCTTGTCCGCGTGCCATGGAATGAGCCTGGTATCGTCGGCAAAGTGCTTGACGGCGGCGCCATGGGCGTAATCTGCCCGATGGTGAACAACGCGGCCGAGGCAAAGATCCTCGCCGATGCCTGCCTCTATCCGCCCATGGGCAAGCGCAGCAACGGCCCGATCCGCGCCGCCATGTATGGCGAGGCCAGTAGCTATCAGGCAACCGCAAACCAGGAAATCCTGGTGATCCCGATGATCGAGACCCAGCAGGGGATCGACAATATCGATGAAATTCTTCAGGTCCCCGGCATCAGTGGGATCTACGTTGGCCCGTCCGACATGGGATTGTCGCTCGGCCTGATCCCCGTCCTGGACCGTGAGGAGCCACCGATCCTCGAGATCTATGGCCGGCTGCTCGCCTCCTGCAAGAAGCATGGCAAGTTCGCCGGCCTGCACAATGGCACCCCGGCTTACGCGGCGAAGATGATTCAGATGGGCTTCCAGTTCGTCACCATCGCCAACGACAGCGGCCTGATGGCCCGCGCCGCGCGGGAGGCCGTGACCGCAACCCGCAAGGCGGCCGGCGAAATCGCCACCTGACCACCGATACGTGGCTCAGCCGGACCCGTCCCAGCTGAGCCAGATCACGGTTCCGCAAGTTCCAGGATACACTTGCTACCTGGCTCGACGCGCCGGGTTAATGCTCCGTTGCGATGAAAACGGAGGCGTCATGCCCAACCATACCTACCGCGTCATTGAAATTGCCGGTTCGTCCGACATCAGCCACGCCGACGCCATCGACAACGCCATGGCCCGCGCCGCCAAGACGATCCGTCATCTGCGCTGGTTTGAGGTCGTGCAGATGCGTGGCGAGGTCGAGGACGGTGAGATCCAGCACTACCAGGTTGTGATGAAGGTTGGCTTCACGATGGAAGACTGAACAAAGCGACGATCGTGATCCGGCACAGCAGCGGCGGCTGAGCAGCCGCCATCGCCGTCTTTGGGAAGGTCACTGCACCGTCTCACGTGTTGGTTCCCGCTAGCGGGTTCATCATGTGCCCGCGGTCCTGTATAGAACGCGGCGCATCACTTCGGTCCACAGGTGGGGAAGCACGCATGAAACTGCTACGCTATGGTCCGTCCGGCGCTGAGAAGCCTGGCCTGTTCGCAAATGACGGCACGATCCGCTGCCTGAGCGGCATCGTCCGCGATGTTGATGGGTATGCGCTGTCTGCAGCGTCGCTCTCGATGATCGCCGGCATTGATCCCGTCACCCTGCCAAAAGTGGAAGGCAATCCCCGGATCGGCCCATGCGTGGTCCGCCCTATCAACTACGTCTGCGTTGGACTGAACTACGCCGACCACGCTGCCGAAACCGGCAACCCGATCCCCAAGGAACCGATTCTGTTCCTGAAATCCCTCAGCGCGTTCTGCGGTCCGAACGATGATACCAAACTGCCGCACGGCTCTACCAAGCTCGACTGGGAGGTCGAGCTTGGGGTCGTTATCGGCAAGATCGCCCGCTATGTATCCGAAGATGACGCGATGGAGCACGTCGCAGGCTACTGCGTATGCAACGACGTCAGCGAACGCGAATTCCAGATCGAGCGCGGCGGGACCTGGGACAAAGGCAAAGGCTGCGAGACCTTCGGGCCGACTGGCCCTTGGATGGTCACCAAGGACGAAGTCTCCGACCCGCAGGACCTGCCGCTGTGGACTGAGGTCAACGGCAAACGCATGCAGGACGGCTCCACCCAGACGATGGTTTTTGGGGTGCGTAAGCTCGTCAGCTACATCAGCTACTTCATCACACTGCATCCCGGCGATGTCATTGCCACAGGCACGCCGCCGGGCGTCGGGGCAGGCATGAAGCCGGAACCTGTCTTCCTGAAGGTCGGCGATGTCGTCCGCCTGGGGATCGAAGGGCTGGGCATCCAGACCCAGCGCGTTGTCGCAGCCTGACGACACGGCCTGGGACGTCTGTAGACTATGTACCGACGATCCCGGCCGGCGAAGCCGCCTCAGACCTCGGGATTCCGCAGCGGCACATCGGCAAAAGGGCAGAAGCGCCGCTCGCGAAGTTGGAATGGTTCGACAAAATCCGTCACTCCAGGCAGGACCGCGGCAACACCGCAATGAGGGCACAGCGGCGTGTCGCCGGCATCGAGTCCACAACGGCTTCAGGCGGGAAGGTTTGGAGGCAGCAGAAGCATCCGCACAGCATGATGCGTTCCCCGATTTTCCGGCTTGTGGTCCTGACGACGGTGCTGCGCCTCGCCTTTGCAGCCACCACCGGACTGGGCGTTGACGAGAGTTATATGGTCGCCGCCGGTCGGATCCTATCCCTCGGCTATTTCGACCACCCACCGGCGAGCTGGTGGCTCTCCTGGGGTGCGGCCCATCTGTTCGATAGCGAGGCCCCTGTCACGGTGCGGCTGCCCTTCATCCTGCTGTTCGCAGCCTCGCAGGGGCTGATAGCCGCGATCACGTCGCAGATCGCAGGGAGTAGGGCAGCGTTTTGGGCAGTCGTGACCCTGAACCTATCGCCGGTATTCGGGATCACAACCGGCACCTGGGTGCTGCCGGACGGCCCGCTGGACACCGCTCTCCTCGGCGTGGCCTTCTGCCTGCTGCGCGCGCTGCCCGCGCCGCCCGAGCGGGCATACGGGTGGTGGGCGGGCGCGGGCTTATGCGCCGGCCTCGCGCTGTTTTCCAAATATTCTGCGGTTCTGGTGATCGGCGGCGCAGGCCTATTCGTCCTGCTCGACCCAGGTTTCCGGAGTTGGCTGCGGCGGCCACATCCTTACATTGCAGGCTTGCTCGCGCTCCTGGTGTTCCTGCCAGTGCCGCTGTGGAATGCTGCGCATGGGTGGGCCTCGTTCGCATTCCAGGGCGATCGGGCGGTGGGCCTCCGGTTTCGCCCCCTGGCGCCGATCGCCACATTGGCCGGAGAGGCGCTATTTATCCTTCCCTGGTTCTGGCTGCCGATGATGATCTTGTTCGTCGGCGCGCTGCGGCGCACGGCTCCCTGGCAGGAGCGGATGCTGGCGATGCTTGCCGCCCCGCCGATAATCCTCTTTGCGTTGGTCGCAGCCTGGTCGAGCCAGCGAGTCCTTTATCACTGGGCAGCTCCAGGTTATCTGATGCTG
>DASQVN010000365.1:0-3047 GCA_035640755.1 Rhodopila sp. | reverse complement strand
CGGCCCGCCGCCCACAGGGCTGCGCTACTGCATGAACGGCGTCGCCATGGACTTCAGACCGGACGAACAGGGCTGACCTGCTACGCACCAGCACAAGCCAGCGTGGGAGGAGAAGAGGCGTGGGGGAGAAGAATCGTGGGGGAGAAGAATCGTGGAAGGACAAGAAGTTGTCCGCGCGCTACGCCCTCTCCGTCATGGCCGGGCTTGACCCGGCCATCTGCGCTTCGACGGCGGATGGCCGGGTCAAGCCCGGCCATGACGGGTACGCAACAGCGGCAGAACCAATTCTCCCCCCGCCGTCTTGATCCCCATGCGCTGACCCACGCTCGGCCAGCGCACCCTATCCAGCCGCCGCGGTCACCTCGGTGATGCGGGCTAGCATTTCGGGAGATATCTTCATCGCCTTGGCAACCTGGTCCTGCACCGCAAGCATGCGTTTCTGCTGCTCCGCCAACTCCTCCGGCGGTACGTAGGCCAGTTTGACGCCGTGTTCCTTCAGCGCTCCCTCGGCCCGGTCCTGGGCGGCCACGAGATTGGCGCGGTAGGTTCCGATGTTGGCCGACCACAGGTCGGTGATCAGCGTACGCAGCGACGGGCTGAGTGCGTTCCAGAACCCGTCGCTGATCATCGGCACATAGTCCCCCATGCTCTGGTGGTCGATCAGCCCGTAGCGCAGGCCCGCATCCCACAGCTTCGCGCTGGCGCAGCTTTCGTTCGTGCTCTGCAGTGCATCGAACGTTCCTTGAGAGAGTGCCAGCGGCACATCGGGCCAGGCGGTCATGTTCGGCACGCCGCCGAAGAACTGGGCCCGCCACGGCTGCGCGAACCCGCCCGAGTTGCGGATCTTCAACCCACGCAGGTCCGCGAGCGAACCCAGCGGCTTGCGTGCGCTGTACCAGTTGGTGAACCCCAGATCGATCCACCGCCCGGGGACCTTGACGCGCAGCTTGCGCATGATCTGCTCGTTCACCGCCTCGCCCGGAGGGCCGTCAATCGCGCGATGCGTCACCTCGATCGGCTGGCCGTAGAAGATCGGCAATTGCCCCATGTCCGCTTCCGGCACGTAGGCCGCGACAAGCCAGGTGCCCGGCGCTGCCATCTCGATCTGGCCCAGCACCAGCGCCTTGATCACGTCCCGATCGGCGAAAAGCTGCCCGCTGTCGAACAGCTTCGGCGCGATCTGCCGCTGTGATGCCGCCTCCAGCTTCTTCAGGAAGTCGGCAATCGAAATCGTCCTGCCGTGCGACGGCGATGTATCGAGCGAGACCCGCATCTGGATCGGTTCGGCCCGCGCCGTCCGGATAAACGGCGCCGCCGACGCCGAACCAAGCACGGCCCGGCGCGTCAGGGTGGCGGCATGGCGCGGCATCACGCCTGTGCCGTGAGATCGCGGGCGCTGATCGACTGGATGGATGACAGCCGCCGGAACAGCACCTCGGCCGGAATGGCTGACCGACCCGCATCGAGACAGTCCGCGAACTTGTCATAGAGTTGCTGGTCGCTCAGTGGCCGCACGGCGTGGCCGGTGGCGCGTGCGACGGGCTCGCCCTCGATCGTGCGGCCGTCGGTCAGTGTCACGGTCACCTGGTCCTGCGGCGCGGCCCCGGGCAGGTCGGGATCGTATTCATTGGTGGTGACGATATCCACCTTCCGCATCAGGTCCTGGATGTCCGGGCGGCGGACGAATTGGTCGGTCAGCTCGCGCAGGCCCACACGCTGCGCGACGATCCCGCTCGCCATGCAGAATTCCATGCTGAACTTGGCGGCGAGCCCGGTGTCGGGCTGGTGGTTGCGCAGCACGGTGGCGAAGTAGTCGCTGATATTGACCGTGATCGTCTCGACCTGCTCCGCCTTGATCGGGCTGTTGTGCACCAGGTCCAGCATGCAGTCGATGGCACGGTGGGTGCAGTAGCAGGTCGGGTATTTCTTGATCCCGAGCCCTTGCGTCAGGATTGCCCATTCCTTGCCGGCCTTCGGCTCGCTGGTGCGGTCCTCGGTCCCCGTGGGGGAGATTGCATGCAGGAATCCCTGCGGATGCTCCAGCGCGTCGGTGTTGGCGGTGAAGCCGGCCTCCGCCAGCCGCGCGGCCATGATGCCGGCATGGGCGGACCTGCCGGCATGGAACGGCTTGGTCATCGTGCCGAAGTTCGCCATCACACCCGCCGCCTGCGATGCGCCCAGGGCGATCGCCATGGCGCTCTTCTCGGCATCCAGCTTGCGCAGCTTGGCGCACGCCGCCGCGGCGCCAACCGCGCCATACAGCCCTGTCGGATGCCAGCCCTTCTGGTGCAGCAGCCCCGAGTCGCGGCGGAAACACTCGGTCCACACTTCGTAGCCCGCCACATACGCCGTGATCATGTCGGCGCCCGAAGCACCCAGAGTCTCGGCTTCCGCCAGGATGGCAGGCACCAGAACGGTGCTGGGATGGCCGCGCAGCCCAACGTCGTCGTAATCCAGCGCGTGGGCGGCGGTGCCGTTGATCCACGCAGCCTCGGGGGCAGGGGCCTTGCGGTCGCCGAACGTCAGCGTCGCCGGGCCGGCACCGGGGGCGAGCGTTTCAGTCAGGATGCGGACGCTGTCCTCGTTCCGCCCGGCGATCATGGTGCCGATCGTGTCGATGAACCCCATGCGGGCAACACGCGCTGCCGCCTCCGGCAGCCGGTTGGGGGAAAGCTCGGCCACGAACTGGCCGAGATGCCGGGTCAGGGTCATGGACAGGTCCTCCGCGGTTTCGTTGGCGCGGAATTCTGGCGCGTTCGGACCAAAGGTCAACGGCGCGACCGCGCCCTCACCGTGTCCACCGTTCTGACCGCACATCCCAGCCTCACCGCACACCCCGGTCCTCACCGCGCGCCGCGCCCTATCCGTCATGGGCGGGCTCGACCCGCCCACCCACCCCCCAACCGTGGTGCAACCAAAACCCTCCACCCCACCCAAGTTCGCAAAATGTTCTTGACAAAATTCCTAAATCCCGGTAGAGGCCAAATCACCACGACCCGCCCCGGACCGCGCCCAGGAGAGCCGATGATGCAGCCGATCACGACCGC
>DASQVN010000364.1:0-6760 GCA_035640755.1 Rhodopila sp. | reverse complement strand
TTGACGATCGAGCCCCGCCCGTTCGGCATCATCGCCGCCGCGGCAAGCTTGGTGCCCAGGAACACGCTGGTGGCGTTGACGGATTGCAGCTTCAGCCAGCCCTCCAGCGCATCCACGTCGCCGACCGCGCTGCCGCTGATGCCGGCGTTGTTCACCAGGATATCGAGGCGGCCGTACGCGGCAATCGTTTCGTTGATCAGACGCTGCCAGTCGGATTCCGAGGTGACGTCCGTGCGGATGAAGCGGGCGCGGCCCTGCGTCGCCTGGATTTCGGCCGCAACGGTCTCACCTTCCGTCTCCAGCACGTCGGCGATGACAACGGCAGCGCCTTCCTTGGCGAACAGGCGGGCTTCGGCCTCGCCCATGCCATGGGCAGCGCCGGTGATGATGGCAACCTTGTCCTTCAGGCGCATGTCAGCCTCGTGAGTTGGGCGATGGTGTCGAGGTTTTCGATATCGGCGACGCCGGCAATCAGCGCGGCGGTCCGTTCGGTGCCGAACAACGGATCGACCAGGCCGGCGAACTTGGCTTCCAGGCGCCTGCCCTGGGCCTCGACATCGGTCTCGGGCACGCCGGAATCGTGCCGGGCGGTCAGTTTCGATCCGTCGCGCAGCAACAGCTCGATCTCGGTGAACGTGTTGGGGATGCCGGTGCGGAACTCCAGCGCCACCCTGTCACGCAGGCCGACCAGCACCGGGTCGGCGGCGGTTTCCGACGAATATGTGGACATACGACCTGTATCGACGCCGGCGAGGCCCATCGCCGTGGTCAGCCGCAACGAGAATTTCGCTTCCAGGCCGGTGGCGGGCGCGGGAATGTTGCAGATCCGGTCGCACGCTTCCTCAAGCCGGACGTTGATGCGTTCGACCTGGTCGGGCTGGACCTTGTGCTGTTCGCGCAGCTTGCGGGCGGACTCGATGGCTGCGTGCGTCATGTAGCAGGCGGCGTGATACTTGAAGAGGTTGCTGGCGATCCACCAGCCGTTCGGCGGTGTCTCGAAGGCGCGCTCGGGGTTGAAGTCGGGGCTGTGGGTGCGGGCAAAGCCCTGGCCGCATTCCAGCACGTCGGTGCGGCTGGTGAACCCGCGGGCGGCGAGCTTGGCGGCGATCAGGCCGTGATACGCCGCCTTGCCGGCATGCAGCGGCTTGCACATGGTGCCGAACATGGACTTGAGCCCCGCGGCCTGCGTACCGGCAATGCCGAGCGCGGCGGCGAAGCGGTCGGCGTCGAGGCCAAGCAGGTGCGCGCAGGCCGCAGCTGACCCGAAGCTGCCGACAGTCGCCGTGGCGTGGAAGCCGAGGCCGTCATAATGCCCGGGCGCGATGGTACGGCCGACGCGGCATTGCAACTCGTAGCCCGCGACAAAGGCGGTCAGCACATCGGCGCCCGAGGCTCCGCGGCTTTCCCCGAGCGCCAGCAGCGCGGGCAGGATGGCAACGGAAGGGTGGCCCGGCATGGCGAGGTTTACGTCATCGAAATCCAGCGCGTGGGAGGCAGCGCCGTTGACGATGGCGGCCGAAGCCGCAGGCAGCCAGGCCTTGGACCCGATCACGGTAGCATCGGCAGCCCCGCCCTGCTCCTCCATCTCGGCCAGCAGGATGGCGACGAGCTCGTCCTGGGAGCCCGCAATGGCGCAGCCGATGTAGTCGAGGATGCACTGGCGGGCCCAGGCACGGATGCCGTCGGGAATATCCGAATGCGTCAGCGCACGAGCCTGCTCGGCGAGGGCGCGGGTCAACCCCTGGCCAGCCTTGAGATCGTTGATCGCGTTCATGTCGCGGTTTCCTCCCGTTCCGTCTTGGCTGGTGTTGTACACCGCTTCGCAGCCGGCGTCGAAGCGGCCGGGACGCTATCGATCACCCCGATCCACGCCGCGCCCTGGTGCTAGCCGCGCCGCCGGCCTGCGCGCCATCGGGACCTGGATGACCTCGGCCGGCTTGCCGGCGCGCCCGTCAGGCCGCCAGAAACCGCTCCACCGCCTCTACCGTCATCGCGCGATGCGCCCGCGCCTGCTCCGGCGCCGCCACGTCCACGCCGAAATTCGCCTCCCAGGTGTGCCGGTTGGACACGCGGTAGAAGCACAGCGAACTGATCATCCAGTGCAGATGCAGCGGATCGACCCCGGCGCGGAACACGCCCAGACGCTCCCCCGCCGCCAGGATCGCGCGCAGCGTCTCCAGGATCGGCGCATTGCGGTGGAAGAACTCCGCCTTTCCCTCGATATGCCGCGCCCGGTGGATGTTCTCGATGCTCACCAGCCGCACCCAGTCCGGATGCTCGGCATGGTAGTCGAAGCTCGCCTCGACCAGCCGCCGCATTGCCGCCTCGGGCTGCGACAGGTCCAGCTCCAGACTCCGCTCCATGTCGCGGATGCCGCCATAGGCACTCTCCAGCACCGCGGCGTACAGCTCCTCCTTGCTGCCGAAATGATAATAGATCGTCGGCTTCGCCGTGTGCGTCAGCGCCGCGATGTCATCGACCCGCGCGCCGGTCAGCCCCTTCTCGGCAAACACCCGCAGCGCCGCCCGCAGGATCTCGGCACGGGTGCGTTCAATATCATGTGGGCGGGTCCGGCCATCGATCTTGGCGGGCGCGTCATCTGGCATAGTGGCTCCTTCCGAGTGCGATCCGCGCAGGCGGCACCGCCGAAGCGGTGAATCGCCCCTGCAGACTCAACAACCCCAACTTTAGGGCTTGCCAAACCGCCCGTAAATATATACTGACCGTTCAGTAGGTAGCTCGCGCACTCCAACGTGCCACCGCCAAGCGACAATAATCAACCATCTTCGGGAAGGATCAGGGTCATGGCGTCCGCCGCAGGACATGCATCACACCACAGCCAGCAGACCAGGAAAGCCGCCGCCAGCGGCTGGATCGGCTCCGCCCTCGAATACTACGACTTCTTCATCTACGCGACCGCCGCGTCGCTCATTTTCCCGCAGCTCTTCTTCCCCTCGGGCGATCCCGCCATCGCCATCATCGCCTCGCTCGCCACCTACGGCGTCGGCTACGTCGCCCGTCCCATCGGCGCCTTCGTGCTTGGCCATTTCGGCGACACCCACGGCCGCAAGCAGGTGCTGCTCGCCTGCATGTTCCTGATGGGCTTCTCCACCATGGCGGTCGGCCTGCTGCCGACCTACCACCAGGTCGGCCTCTGGGCCCCGGTCCTGCTGGTGATCCTGCGCCTCATCCAGGGCTTCGCCGTCGCCGGAGAGATCTCCGGCGCCAGCTCGATGATCCTCGAGCACGCACCCTTCGGCCGCCGCGGCTTCTTCGCCAGCTTCAGCCTCCAGGGCGTGCAGGCCGGCCAGATCCTCGCCGCCGCCGTGTTCATCCCGCTTGCCCGGTTCATGCCGTCCGCCGCCTTCATGACCTGGGGCTGGCGCGTGCCCTTCCTGCTCAGCGCGTTCGTCATCCTCGCCGGCTACATCATCCGCCGCGAGGTCGAGGAAACCCCCGCCTTCGCCGAGGAAGCCGAGCACCACGACATCCCCCGTTTGCCGATCGCCGAGGCGTTCCGGCTGAGCTTCGGCGACATGCTGCGCGTCGTCTGCATGGCGCTGATGAACGTCATCCCCGTGGTCGCCACCATCTTCGGCGCCGCCTATGCGGTCCAGCCGGCCTACGGCATCGGCTTTCCCAAGGACACCTATCTCTGGATCCCCGTGCTCGGGAACATCCTCGCCGTGCTGGTCATCCCCTATGTCGGCGACCTCTCCGACCGCATCGGCCGCCGTCCGCCGATCATCGTCGGCGCGCTCGTCTCCGGGCTGATGTCCTTCGTGTATCTCTATGCCATCAGCATCGCCAGCATGCCGCTCGCCATCATCTCCTCGCTCCTGATGTGGGGCGTCGTCTACCAGGGCTACAACGCGGTCTTCCCCAGCTTCTACCCCGAGCTGTTCCCGACCCACACCCGAGTTTCTGCAATGGCGATTGCGCAGAACATCGGGACCACCATCACCGCCCTGCTGCCGGCGCTGTTCGCCGCCGTGGCGCCGCCGGGGTCTGCCAACATCCCGCTGACCATCGGCGCCATCACCTTCGGCATCACTATCATCGCGGCGCTCGCCGCCCTCAGCGCGCGGGAAACCTACCGCATCCGCATCCACGACCTCGGCCGTCCCGGCGCCCAGCCCGTCAGCAAGCCCGAATACGACACCCTGCGCGCCCAAAGCCTGACCAGCCATCACGCCCCCGCTGGATAATCTGCCGGATAATCTGCACTGGCCAACCCGAACAGGAGCCCCATCGTGGTTCATCCCAGCAACCAACCCGTTCCCCCGCACGATCATCTCACCGACGAGCTGATTGCGCGCGACCGCAACCTCCAGCCGCCCGCCTTCACCCCCGACTACAAGACCACCGCCCTGCGCTCGCCGCGCATCCCGCTGTGGTCATTGCAGAACTCGCTCTCCGAGATCACCGGCCCGATCTTCACCCCGGACGAGCTCGGCCCCCTCGACAACGACCTGCTGCGCAACTTCGCGAAAACCGGCGACCCGATCGGCGAGCGCATCATCGTCCATGGCGTCGTCGCCGACGGCAACGGCCGCCCGGTCCCCGGCGCCCTGGTCGAGGTCTGGCAGGCCAACGCCGGCGGGCGCTACCGTCACCGCAACGACACCTATCTGGCGCCGATCGACCCGAACTTCGGCGGCTGCGGCCGCGTGCTGACCGATGAGCGCGGCTACTACGCCTTCCGCACGGTCAAGCCCGGCGCCTACCCGTTCCGCAACAGGATCGACTCCTGGCGCCCCTCGCACATCCACTTCTCGCTGTCCGGCCAGGCCTTCGCGCAGCGCCTGATCACCCAGATGTATTTCGAGGGTGACCCGCTGATCCCGCACGACCAGATCATCGCCACCATCCCCGACAAGGCCGCCGTCGAACGCCTGATCGCCCGCCTCGACCTCGGCGCCGGCATCCCGCTCGACACCCTCGCCTACCGCTTCGACATCACGCTGCGCGGCCGCCGCCAGACGCTGTTCGAGAACAAGCTGCAAGGAGCCTGAGCCCATGGCACTCTTCCTGCCCGAAACCCCCTCGCAGACCGCGGGCCCGTACGTGCATATCGGCCTGATCCCGCACCAGGCCGGCTTCGATATCTTCGACCGCAACTTCTCCAACGTCCTGGTCACACCCGAAACCCGCGGCGAGCGCATCCGCATCGAGGGCCGCATCTTCGACGGCACCGGCGAACCGGTGCGCGATATGCTGGTCGAGATCTGGCAGGCCAACGCCGCCGGCCGCTACGCCCACCCGGCCGACCGCCAGGAGAGCAAGCCGCGCGACCCCGCATTCCGCGGCTGGGGCCGCACCGGCACCGATTTCGAGACCGGGCTCTACAGCTTCGAAACCATCAAGCCAGGCCCGGTGCAGGGCCGCAAGGGCCGCGCGGCGATGGCGCCGCATGTCAACCTGTGGCTGGCGGCGCGCGGGGTGAATATCGGCCTCTCGACACGCCTCTATTTCGCCGACGAGGCAACCGCCAACGCCGACGATCCGGTGCTCAACATCGTCGATCCGCCCTCCCGCCGCGCAACATTGCTGGCCCACCGCACATCGCGCGACGGAACCGCCATCTACACGTTCGACATCCACCTGCAGGGCCCGCAGGAAACCGTCTTCTTCGATATCTAGCGCGCGATCGTTTGAGGCGGACACGTCGGAAAACGTGAACTACGCGCCCAGACTTGCAAGCCACACCCCCAGGAGGAAACACCCCCATGAAACCGGTCGTCGTCTCCGTCGCCATCACAGGCTCCGTCCCCCGCAAGGCCGACAATCCGGCCGTGCCGATCACGCCCGCCGAACAGATCGAGAGCACCCACGCCGCCTTCGAGGCCGGCGCGACGCTCGTGCACATCCATGTCCGCAACCCCGACGAAACCCCCGCCAGCGACCCAGCCCTGTTCGCCCAGGTGCAGGATGGCGTGCGCAAGCACTGCCCCGGCATGATCATCCAGTTCTCCACCGGCGGCCGCGGCCGTGACCCGGCCGCCCGCGGCAACGCGCTCGAGCTGCGCCCCGACATGGCCTCGCTCTCCACCGGCTCGGTCAACTTCCCCAGCATTGTCTACGAGAACAGCCCGGCCCTCGTCACCGACCTCGCCACCCGCATGCAGACCTTCGGCGTGCGGCCGGAGATCGAGCTGTTCGACCTCAGCCACATCCACGGCGCCCGCCGCCTGATCGACGCCGGCCTGATGGACCCGAAGCCGCACGTACAGGTGGTCATGGGCGTCAAGAACGCGCTGCCGGCCGAGGAGCCCCTGCTCGACCTCATGCTCGGCGAAATCCGCCGTGTTCTGCCACAGGCCACCTGGACCGCCGCCGGCATCGGCATCAACCAGGCCCGCGTCATCGAGTGGGTACTGGCGCGCGGCGGCGACGGCATCCGCACCGGGCTCGAGGACAACATCCGGATCAGCCGCGAACGCCTCGCCGCCAGCAACGCCGAACTCGTCAGCCTCGCCTGCGACGCCCTGGCCCGGCATGGCTGCCGCCCCGCCACCCCCGCCGAAGCCCGCAACGTCCTCGGCCTGCCCCCGGGGGATCTACCCACAGGAGTCGCAGCATGATCACCGGCCGCGGCAAGGTCATCGCCCACATCGGCTACCCGACCGAGGCCTTCAAGGCGCCGATGATCTACAATCCCTGGTTCGAGGCCAAGGGGATCGACGCCGTGGTCGTGCCGCTCGGGGTCAAGGCGGAGGACTTCCGCGACCTCCTGCCGGCGCTGTTTCGCATCACCACG
>DASQVN010000363.1:0-4077 GCA_035640755.1 Rhodopila sp. | reverse complement strand
TGACAACAGGCCAGACCGCACGACGGAAGGGTTGCGGCAGGCCCCCAAGCGGCGCCATAGACAAGGCCCCCTGCAACAGAGGATCCGAGGACCCATGCCCGCCATCACCCTGCCCGACGGTTCCGTGCGCCAGTTCGACGCCCCCGTCACCGGCACCGATGTGGCGGCGGCCATCGGGCCGGGCCTCGCGCGTGCCGCGCTAGCGATGAATCTCGACGGCCGGACGGTCGATCTGGCGACGCCGATCGACCAGGATGCCAGCGTGGTGTTCATCACCCGCAAGGACCCCGAGGCGCTGGAGCTGATCCGCCACGATGCCGCGCATGTGATGGCCGAGGCGGTGCAGGCGCTGTATCCCGGCACCCAGGTCACCATCGGCCCGGCGATCGAGAACGGCTTCTACTACGACTTCGCCCGCAATGAGCCGTTCACGCCCGAGGACTTCCCCGCGATCGAGGCGAAGATGCGGGAGATCATCGGCCACGGCGCCCCGTTCGTGCGCCGCGTGATGGACCGTGACGAGGCGATCGCCTTCTTCCAGCGGAAGGGCGAGAAGTACAAGGCGCAGCTCATCCAGGACCTGCCGGTCACAGAGGAGATCAGCCTCTACAGCCAGGGCGATTGGGTCGACCTCTGCCGCGGGCCGCACATGCGCACGACCGCCGATGTCGGGCCGGCGTTCAAGTTGATGAAGGTGGCCGGCGCCTACTGGCGGGGCGACCACCGCAACGCCATGCTGAGCCGCATCTACGGCACCGCCTGGCGCGACCAGAAGGAGCTGGACGCCCACCTGCACCAGTTGGAGGAAGCCGAACGCCGCGACCACCGCCGCATCGGCAAGGAGATGGACCTGTTCCATATCCAGGAGGAAGCGGTCGGCTCGATCTTCTGGCACCCGAAGGGCTGGCGGCTGTATCGGACGGTGGAATCCTACATGCGCCGCCAGCTGGATGCCGCGGGCTATCAGGAGGTGAAGACGCCGCAGCTCGTCGACCGGTCGCTGTGGGAGAAGTCCGGGCACTGGGAGAACTACCGCCAGCACATGTTCATCACGCAGGTCGAGGACGAGGACAAATCCCTCGCGCTGAAGCCGATGAACTGCCCGTGTCATGTGCAGATCTTCCGCCAGGGCGTGCGATCGTATCGGGAGCTGCCGCTGCGCATGGCGGAGTTCGGCTCCTGCCACCGCTATGAGCCCTCCGGCGCGCTGCACGGCATCATGCGGGTGCGGGCCTTCACCCAGGACGATGCGCACATCTTCTGCACAACCGAGCAGATTGCGGCCGAGACGGCGCGGTTCGTCGAGCTGCTGACGGTGATCTACCGCGACTTCGGCTTCCCCGAGTTCCGCATCAAGTTCGCCGACCGGCCGGACAACCGGATCGGCAGCGACGCGCTGTGGGACCAGACCGAGGCGGCGCTGCGGGAGGCCTGCGCGATGGCCGGGGTGGCCTACGAGCTGAACCCCGGCGAGGGCGCGTTCTACGGCCCGAAGCTCGAGTTCGTGCTGCGCGACGCGATCGGGCGGGAGTGGCAGTGCGGCACGCTGCAGGTCGATCCGAACCTGCCCGAGCGGCTGGACGCCGAGTATGTGGGCGAGGACGGCAACCGCCACCGCCCGGTGATGCTGCACCGCGCCATCCTGGGCAGCTTCGAGCGGTTCCTCGGCATCCTGATCGAGCAGTATGCCGGGCGCTTCCCGCTCTGGCTGGCGCCGGTGCAGGCGGTGGTGGCGACGATCGTGTCCGACGCCGACGAGTACGCGAAGGAGGTTGCCGCGGTGTTCAGCCGACTGGGGCTGGCCGTGGAGGTTGACCTGAGCAACCAGAAGATCAACGCCAAGGTGCGGGAGCATTCGCTGGCGCATGTGCCGGTGCTGGCGGTGGTCGGGCGGAAGGAGGCGGAGACCCGCACGGTGGCGCTGCGGCGGCTTGGTTCGCCGGCGCAGGAGGTGATTGGTCTGGATGAGGCGGCGGCGCGTCTTGCAGAGGAGGCGGTGCCACCCGATCTGACGGGACGGTGATGTCACGCGCTGCGGTTCGGCCGCCCTGCGCAAAGATATGTTTGCGCGGCCGCCCCGCCAATGCCTCTGCGCGCGGCCGCCCTACCACTTCTGCGCACAAAACGCGGCTTGATTTTGGCAGCGTTTTTCGGTCAGACTTGAGGGTGGTATGGCGGGGCGTCGTGTCGCCGCCGTGAGCCGCCCAGTGTAACCGAGACAGTGTGACTGAGGTTGTTGTAACAGAGACAGGAGAGGACGATAGCACGAGGACCAATGCCCGCGCCGCCAACCCGTGACGGGCCACGCGTGAACGAAGAAATCCGCATTCCACAAGTACGCCTGATCGACCAGGACGGCGAGATGATTGGCGTCATGAGCTCGCGGGAGGCTCTGCAGCGGGCCTACTCCGTGGGGCTGGATCTGGTGGAGATCAGCCCGAACGCCGATCCGCCGGTCTGCAAGGTCCTGGACTTCGGCAAGTTCAAATACGAACAGCAGAAGAAGCGAAACGAAGCCAAGAAGAAGCAGAAAGTCATCGAGATCAAGGAAATCAAGGTTCGCCCAAACATCGACGAGAACGATTATCAGGTGAAGATGCGCGCGATGAAGTCGTTCATCGAGGAAGGCGACAAGGTGAAGGTGACGCTGCGGTTCCGCGGCCGCGAAATGGCGCACCAGGATATCGGGGTGCGCGTGCTGGAGCGCATCCGGTCCGAGATGGACGGGATGTCCAAGGTCGAGCAGATGCCCCGGATGGAAAACCGGCAGATGGTAATGGTGCTGTCGCCGCGCTGACTGGCGTGGTGTGGCTTTTGCGCGGGGCGTCGGTCCGGTGGCCGGCGCCCCATTTGCGTGTACGGGCTGGTTATGCGTGCGGGCTGGCCGGTGAGCAGGGGCGGAGCTTGGAGGGTTAGGACCTTGGAGGGTTACCGGGCGGGTGTTAGACCGTGCGCGCCTGACCGCCACTGGCTGCAATTCATCTTCGAGGAACCCACCATGCCGACCCTGCCCCCGCACGCACTGAAAGCCGTGACACATCTGATCGCGCGCCGGATGGGCAGCGACGACACCGAGGCCGCGCTGGTGGCCGACCATCTGGTGCGTGCCAACCTCGCCGGGCATGACAGCCACGGGGTGGGCATGATCCCGACCTATGTGCGGCTGCTGCACCAGGGGCTGCTGGTGCCGAACCAGACGGCGGCGACGGTGCTCGACGCCGGGGCGCTGCTGGTGATCGATGCCAGGCGCGGGTATGGCCAGCGCATGGCGGCCGATGCCGTCAGCCGCGCGGTTGCGCGGGCAAAGGAGCTCGGGGCGTGCGTGCTGGCGCTGCGCAACTCGGCGCATATCGGGCGGATCGGGACGTATGCCGAGCAGGCGGCGGCCGAGGGATGTGCGTTTATGGCGTTCGTCAATGTGGCGGACCATCACGACGTGCAGGCGACCTGGGGGGCGGCGGAGCCTCGGCTGGGGACCAATCCGTTCTGCGTAGGTGTGCCGGGGGGCGATGGTCCGGCGATTATGCTGGACATGGCGACGACGACGATTGCCGCGGGCAAGGCCCGGGTCGCCTGCAACAAGGGCATGACGGTGCCGGACGGGTGCCTGATCGATGAGGCGGGCAACCCGACGAATGATCCGGCGGGGTTCATCCGCGACCACAAGGGGGCGCTGCGGTCGTTCGGGATGCACAAGGGCTCGGGGCTGGCGGTGATGTGCGAGGTGATGGCGGTGCTCGCGGGCGGCCAGGGGGCGTTCCATCCGGCGCAGGGCGGCGTGCTGAACTCGATGCTGGCGACGGTGATCGACGTGTCGAAGCTGGGCGATCCGGCAGCAATCGGGGCCGACATCCAGGCGGTCAAGGCGCACATCAAGTCCGCTCGGCCTGCCCCTGGTTTCGACGAGGTCCTGGTGCCCGGGGAGCCGGAGCGGCGGTCCGCGGCGCAGCGGGCGGCGGCGATCGAAGTGGACGCGACGACCTGGCGGGATATCCGGGCGGCGGCGGAGTCGCTTGGGATCTCGGCCGCGGAATTCGATCAGGCGGCGGGGAGCAACGCGGGGTAGTCGTCCTCGAC
>DASQVN010000362.1:0-3120 GCA_035640755.1 Rhodopila sp. | reverse complement strand
CCGAGCATGCAGTCGAATGAGCGGTTCTCCAGCATGAGAACAACGACGTGCTGGATATCCATTGCCTGCTTCCCCCTATAAGGCGCTGATCTTGCCTTCGTGCTTCGAACGCGCGACGGTCGTGCCTGCAAACTCTGCCGCAGATGCCAGGAGAGCGTGAAGGCCAGGCGACCGAAACCTTGGGAGGTTGGACGATGGACATGTCGGTCGAACAGACTCGCTTGCCGCTTGATGTTGATGTCCAACCCGTGGTGCGGGAAGCCGCCGCCCTCAGACCCTTGCTGCGACGGTATCAGGAAGAGATCGAGCAGGAGCAGCGCCTGCCGAAGGCGCTGGTCGAACGGATGCGCGAGGCCGGGTTCTACCGGATGGTGATTCCTCGGGCGCTGGGCGGCCTGCAGCTTGATCCGCTGACATATCTGCGTGTGGTGGAGCTGCTCGCCGAGGGAAGCGGTTCGGTCGGCTGGAACGTCGCCAACAACAGCATCGCCCAACTCGTGACACTCGGCCTGCCCGATGAGGGCGTGCAGGAAATCTACGGCGGCGGCGCGAGCACGATCATTGCGGGGACAGCGGTGCAGGGCGGCGGGCAGGCGGTTGCGGTGGACGGCGGCTACCGGGTCAGCGGCCGCTGGACTTTTGGCAGCGGTTGCCAGGAGAGCGCCTGGATGCTGGGGAGTTTCCAGATCCTGGAGAATGGCGAACCGCGGCGCGGAGCGGATGGCAAGCCGCTGTATTGGCGCGGCGTGTTCCCTCGCGCGCTGGCTGAAGTGGTGCCCGAGACGTGGGACGTTGCCGGGTTGCGTGGGACCGGCAGTTTCGACTGGATTGTCGATGACGTGTTCCTGCCGGAGCGGCGGACGATGGTTCATGCCGGCGTTCCGCTGGATAATCAATGGGCACGCTGGCCCGGCGTGACCTATGCGCTCCCAAGCCAGGCGTGGGTGGGGCCGCACCATTGCGCGGTCATTACAGGAATCGCACGGGCGGGCATCGACGCGCTCGCTGCGCTGGCGATCGAGAAGACTCCGCGCGGGCGCACGGGCATGCTGTGCGACAATCCGCAGGTGCAGGAAGCCGTGGGGCGGGCGGATGCGATTCTCAACGCGGGACGGGTCTATCGCAGTGCGATGATCGCGGAGCTCTGGAACACGATTGCCAGCGGACAGGAAACGACGTTGGAGCAGCGTGCGCGCTGCCGCCTGGCCTCGACCTATGCGGCCGACAGCGCGCGGGAGGCGATGGACCTGGTGTACCGGCATGGCGGCAGCACATCGTTCAAGCGCGAGAGCCGCCTTGCGGAGTGCTGGCGCGACCTGCACGTCGTCGGGCAGACGGTGACGGTGGCGCCGGAGTGGTATCCGATCGGCGGACGGGCGCTTCTCGGGATGGATCCGGGGCCGCGGCTTCGGTAGCCGAAACGATTATCGCCCCCAAGCGAGGCGTGAGCTTCGGTGGTGCGCGTGGCAGATGGCCACAGCCAGCGCGTCGGAGGCATCGGCTCGGCGGATGAGGGCGCCGGGCAGCAGGCGGCGGACCATCATCGTTACCTGCTCCTTCTCAGCACCGCCGGTGCCGACGACGGCCATCTTCACGGTCTTGGCGGCATACTCCGTCACAACCACGCCTGCCAGGGCGGGGGCGAGCAGGGCGACGCCCCTGGCATAGCCGAGCTTCAGGGTCGCGGAGCCGTTGCGGTTGACATAGGTTTCCTCGACCGCGGCTTCCTGGGGGCGGTAGTCGGTCAGCAGGGCCTGCAAGGCGTCGTGCAGCACCTTGAGCCGCGCCGGCACCGACTGGTCGCCATCGGTTGCGATTATACCGTCGGCGACATGCTTCAGCCGGTTGCCGTCGACATCGATGAGGCCCCAGCCGGTGAAGCGCAGGCCGGGATCGATGCCCAGAAGACGAACGATCATCAGGCGGACAGCTTCGC
Source organism: Rhodopila sp. (assembly GCA_035640755.1). Taxonomy (GTDB): domain Bacteria; phylum Pseudomonadota; class Alphaproteobacteria; order Acetobacterales; family Acetobacteraceae; genus Rhodopila. The sequence goes on along the minus strand of DASQVN010000362.1, from coordinate 1,184 downwards.
CATCACCGCCTCGGGGATGTCGAAGTTGGCATACACGTTCTGCACGTCGTCATATTCGTCGAGCGCGTCGAGCAGCTTCATGACGCTGGCGGCGCGCTCTTCGTCCAGTGTCACCGACGTGGTCGGGCGCCATTCCAGCTTGGCGGTTTCCGGCGCGCCAAAGCGGGCTTCGAGGGTGTCGCGCACGGCGAAGAAGTCCTCGATGGCGCAGGTGACCTCATGCGCTTCGCTGTCGCTTTCGACGTTGTCGGCGCCGGCCTCGATGGCGGCCTCCAGCATCTCATCGGCGGTGGCGACCGAGGCGGGATAGCGGATGACGCCGAGGCGGTTGAACAGGAAGCTGACCGAGTTCGTTTCGCCGAGTGCGCCGCCATATTTGGAGAAGGCGGAGCGGATGTCGGAGGCAGTTCGGTTGCGGTTGTCGGTCAGCGCCTCGACGATGACGGCGACGCCGGCCGGACCATAGCCTTCGTAGCGGACCTCGGTGTAGTCCTCGCTGCCCGCCCCGCCGGCAGCCTTCTTGATGGCGCGGTCAACAGTGTCCTTCGGCATGTTGGCCTCCCGTGCGGCGGTGACGGCGGCGCGCAGACGGGGGTTGGATGCCGGGTCAGGCAGGCCCTGCCGAGCGGAGACGGTGATTTCGCGGATGATCTTCGCAAACTGGCGCGCGCGGCGTGCATCCTGCGCGCCCTTGCGATGCATGATGTTCTTGAACTGGGAATGACCAGCCATGGGGTTCGTGTCTGTCCTGGTGCTTGATAGTTTGCACCTTAGCAGCAAACCGTGGAGCAGACATCAAGAGGCTTGCGTGGGGGACGGCCATCCGCGCTGGCGGCGGAGTCGCTTGGGATTTCGGCCGCGGAATTCGATCAGGCAGCGGGGAGCAACGCGGGGTAGTCGTCCTCGACGTCGGGCGGGAGCGGGCGGAACATCGATTCCCAGGGGACGGTGGCGGGTTCGTCGGCGTCGGGGGGCGGGGCGTCGGGGAGCGCGGCCGGTGTTGTGGGGGCCGGGTGCGGCTTCGCTGCGTGGGCGGGCTGGGGTGGCGCCGCCGATGCGTCGGTGGCGGCGGGCGATGGCTGTGGCGCCGTTGCGGGCTGGGTGGCGGGGGCGGGCGGCGGTTGTGGCGCCGCCGGTGCGCGGATGGCCGGGTCGGGTCCGGCCATGACGGGAAGGCCCGGTTC
>DASQVN010000361.1:0-3032 GCA_035640755.1 Rhodopila sp. | reverse complement strand
CCGCTGTCGCGTGGCTTACGATGCGCTCGCGGCCGGTCTGAGCGACTATATCGCGTCGGCCAAGTAGGCTATGGCTCCCCGTTCAAGCACGTGCCAGGGCCGCACGCAGCTCTACTCGCGTTGGTGACCCTCCAGCACATGAGGGCGCTCACGCAAACAATGGTTATTGCGATATCGGGGCCGGCCTCAGGCCGCCGGCGAGTAACGCGCCACGTTCAGCGGCCCGAACTCGGTGCCCGCCGCATCACCCGCCCCGGCCTCCGCCACGGCGCCCTCGGCCGCCGCAATGTCGCGGATCATGTAGCCGCGGCCCCAGATCGTGCCGATCGCCCCATCAAGCCCGGCCTTCGCCAGCTTTTTCCTGAGTTTACATACAAATACGTCGATGATCTTAACCTCTGGTTCATCCATCCCGCCGTACAGATGGTTCAGGAAGGCTTCTTTCGTCAGGACCATCCCCTTGCGCAGCACCAGAAGCTCCAGGATCGCATACTCCTTGCCGGTCAGATGCACGTCCCGGCCATCCACCAGCACCTCGCGCCGGTCCAGGTGCAGCTCCAGCCGCCCCAGCCGCACCGTCGGCTGGCTGAATCCCTTGCTGCGCCGCACGATCGCCTGCATCCGCGCCAGCAGCTCCGCCTTGTCATACGGCTTGGTGATGAAATCGTCCGCCCCCAGGCTCAGCGCCTTCACCCGCGCCTGCGGCATGGTCAGCCCGGACAGCACCATCACCGGCGTGTCGTTGCGCGACACCCGCAGGCGGCGAACCACCTCGAACCCGTCGATATCAGGCAGCGCCAGGTCCAGCAGGATAATGTCATAATCATAATGACGCAGCAGCTCGAGCGCATCCTCCCCGCTGTCCGTCTGGTCAACAACCGAGCCGGCACCCTTCATCATTAGGGTGATCGCCCGCGCCGCGACCAAATCTTCCTCAACCAGCAGGATACGCATCCGGCCCTCCGTGACACCTCATTTCGTATTACCACCATTGCGTGCTAAACATCAACGAATTCTCAACGAATTGGTGCATTTTTTTCGGAATCCGGATAGAACGCCACAGTTGCACGCGAATATATGCAGGTTGGGATCAGGACTTGGACCCGAGCGTCATTTCGAGACAACATTGCCTCAAAGAGAGAGTCGACGCCGCCAGCGCGCGCCTGCGTCGCATCGACTGGCTCCAGGTCAGCGGAACCGTGACAAATCTCCAGGGCCTGCTGATCGAGGTCGAGGGCCTGTTCGGCCTCGCCGCCCTCGGCGACAGGCTGGAACTGCAGACCCGCACCGGCGAAACCATCCCGGCCGAGGTCATCGGCTTCCGCGGCCAGGCCCTCCAGGCGATGGCCTACGGCGCGCTCGACGGCGTGCCCCAAGGCTCCTGGGCCGTCCTGCGCAACGCCCACCACACCATGCTCGACGTCGCCCCCTCCTGGCTCGGCCGCGTCATCGACCCACTCGGTAATCCGCTCGACCAGCGCGGCGCCCTCCTCGGCGGCGCCACCTCTCGCCGCACCCGCGCCGCACCCCCCGACGCCACCCGCCGAGCGCGCGTCGGCCCCCGCATCGACCTCGGCGTCCGCGCGCTCAATTGCTTCGCCACCTGCCGCGAGGGCCAGCGCCTCGGCCTGTTCGCCGGCTCCGGCGTCGGCAAGTCCACCCTGCTCTCGATGCTCACCACCGGCACCGCCGCCGATATCGTCGTGCTCGCCCTGGTCGGCGAACGCGGCCGGGAAGTGCGCGAATTTCTCGAAAACGACCTCGGCCCCGAGGGGCTGGCCCGCTCCGTCGTCGTCGTCGCCACCTCCGACGCGCCGCCGCTCATGCGCCGCCAGTGCGCCTACACCGCCATGACCATCGCCGAACACTTCCGCGATGAGGGGAAGTCGGTGCTCTTCCTGATGGACAGCATCACCCGCTTCTGCCTCGCGCTCCGCGAAATCGGCCTCTCACTGGGTGAACCACCCGCCACCCGCGGCTACCCGCCCAGCGTGTTCGCCGAACTGCCCCGCCTGCTCGAACGCGCCGGCCCAGGGATCGAGCGTCCCGACGGCACCGCCGGCCAGATCACCGGCCTGTTCACCGTCCTCGTCGAGGGCGACGACCAGAACGAGCCGGTGGCCGACGCCGTCCGCGGCATCCTCGACGGCCATATCGTCATGGACCGCGCCATCGCCGAACGCGGCCGCTATCCGGCGATCGACGTGCTGCGCTCCCTCTCGCGCCTCGCGATCTCCTGCCTCGATGAGGAGCAGTCGGCCCTCGTGGCCCGCGCCCGCGCCATCCTCTCGCTGCACGCCGAGATGGCCGACATGGTGCGCCTCGGCGCCTACCGCGCCGGCACCGACGCGGCGGTGGATGAGGCGCTGCGCCTCGCCCCCGCGATCGATAGGCTGCTGCGCCAGGCCAAGGAGGAAAAGTCCACCTTCGATGAGGCATTCGCCCGCCTGCGTGAGGCCCTGCAGGCGCCCCCGCCTATGAGTGACGAGCCGTGACGAGCCATGAGTGACGGGCCATGGCTGACGAGCGATGAGTGACGGGCGATGAGCCGCGACCCGCTGGCGCGCCTGCTCCGCCTGCGTCACCGCGCCGTGGAACAGGCGCGCCTCGCCGTGGCCGCCGCCGCCCAGCAGGAGGGGGCGATCATCGCCGCGATCCGCCGCATCGATGACGACGCCGAACGCGACCGCCGCGCCGCCGCCGAACTCCACCGGGCCGATCCGCTGCTCGGTCCCATGCTGGCCGCGGGCCGGGAGCGTCTGCGCGCCGAACGTGCCGGCGCCGAAGGCCGCCTGGCCGAGGCCGAGGCAGTCACCGCCGCCCGCCGCGCCGAACTGGCCGCCGCCCGCACCGAGGCCGAGGCCGTGGAAACCCTGATCGCCAACCGCCAGGCCGCCGCTGCCGCCGAACGCCGCGCGGCGCATGAGCTCGACGACGTGTTCCGCGCCCAGCTCCTCCGCCGCCAGCGCACCGCCGCGGAATAGTGCCGGCGAGCCAGGGCAATGACCGCTGTCGTCCCGCCAATGCCCTCT
>DASQVN010000360.1:0-2586 GCA_035640755.1 Rhodopila sp. | reverse complement strand
CTTTGTTGCCTATGCGGTAGCCAGCGGCCTATGTGGCCGTCGTGAACGCTTTGAGATCACGTTCTGGGCCGCCGTCCTGGTTGCTCTGATTAGCCTCAGCCGCGTGTTCCTCGGCGTCCACTTCGCGACCGATGTGGCCGGTGGTTTCCTCCTCGGCGGCTCTTGGCTCCTGGTCGGCCTCGCGCTCGCCGTCGTACGCAGCGGCAGCCCACCATCGCATTCCCAATGAGTGGCGGCACGGAACGGGAAGCAGGACCCACGATCTGCCCACACGAGGACTACGTAAGGTCCACCCACCATAAGCAGCTCGACACCGCACGGGTGCATGATGGGCGGCTGTGGTGGCCGGAATCGCCAAGTTCGAGAAGGCGGGGCAAGAGCGCATCCGCTCTGGCATCGAAGGCGCGCGGCAGGCGGTCTGGCCGCTGGCTCAGGCGTCGGAAAAACCCCCGCCGGCCTGCTCTGTTTTCGGGTCGCGTGATTCAGACTTCCGGCGATTCCGCCTCCGGTCATCACGCTCCGGGTCGCCTCTGACTCAGCGTGGCGCCTCCTCAAACAGGCTCCAAGCGCGTCAAGCGCGATCAGAACACCTGCTCGCCGTGCAGGACGATGTCGAGGCGTTCGCGTTCCTCCTCGGTGGTGACGCGGAGGCCGGCAACGGCGTCGGTGATCCTCAGCAGCGCCCAGCTTACCACCGTGCAACAGACGATGGTCGCCGCCACGGCGATCGCCTGCACAGCGAACAGGTGGGCGCCACCGGCAAAGACCCCGTCCGGCAGCGCCTGCGTCGCCGACAGCGGGCCGAACGCAAACCATCCGGTGGCCAGCATGCCGATGATGCCGCCGATGCCGTGCACGCCGAACGCGTCCAGGCTGTCATCGTAGCGGAACCGCATCTTCATCGTCGTCGCCGTCCAGAAGCACACCATGCCGGCAACCAGCCCGATGCCCAGCGCCGGCCCCGGCAGCACGAAGCCCGAGGCCGGCGTGATCGCCACCAGCCCCGCCACCGCGCCCGAGATCGCACCCAGCACCGATGGCTTGCCGCGCAGCAGCCACTCGGCGAACGTTCAGGACAGCGTTGCCCCCGCCGCCGCCATCTGCGTCGCCAGCACCGCCATGCCGGCGCGCCCGTTCGCGCCCAGGGCGCCGCCCGAGTTGAAGCCCATCCAGCCGACCCATAGCAGCGAGGCGCCGATCACGGCATAGCTCAGGTTCCACGGCGCCATGTTCTCATGCCCGTGGCCCACGCGGCCGAGCATCCAGGCGCAGATCAGACCGGAGACGCCGCAGTTGATCTCCACCACCGTGCCGCCGGCGAAGTCGGCGACACCCAGCTTGCACACTGAGCCTGTCGGGCACCAAACAGTGCGCCAGCACGTTCTTCTCGTGCACCACGCCGGCGTAGAACAGCGCCAGCCCCGGGAGCGTCATCAACAGCACCAGCACGGTGCTGACCAGCATCCAGGCAACGTCGCCTGGTTCGCCAGCCTGCATCGAGGCTCCTCTGTTTCCGGGCGTGGGCCTTCAAGAAGCGTGTCAGGATCACGCGCCCGCTCGTTTCGCGCTCCCGCGATCTGCTCTACCGGATCGGCTGGTGCACCGTCACCAGCTTGGTGCCGTCGGGGAAGGTCGCCTCAACCTGCACGTCGTGGATCATCTCGGCGATGCCGGGCATCACCTGCTCGCGGGTCAGCACCTTGGCACCGGCCTCCATCAGGTCGGCGACGCTGCGGCCGTCACGCGCGCCCTCGACGACGAAATCGGTGATCAGCGCCACGGCCTCCGGATGGTTCAGCTTCACCCCCCGCTCCAGCCGCCGCCTGGCCACCATTGCCGCCATGCTGATCAGGAGCTTGTCCTTCTCCCGGGGCGTCAGGTTCATCGCAGCATCCTTTCAACACATCCAGACCCGCGGCAGCGGCCGGCCGTCACGCAGCGCAGAGAGGATGCCGGTGGCGGAGCGGCGCAGGGCAGCGCCATCAGCGGCGACGATACGTGCAATCAACATCCCGTTCCAGGCGCTCGCCGCCGCCTCCGCGCCCAACCTCTCCCGCACCGCATCGAGCCGCGCCTCGGCGTCCGGCCCGACATACACCACCGTGCCGACCGCTCGGCATCCGCCGGCCACCGCCGCCCGCCGCAGCGCGGCATCGACCGCGCCTTCCAGCCGCACCGCATCGTGCAGCAGCAGCACGCCGTCGCGCCGCACGCGGATCAGGTCGCGCACGCTGGCGGTCGCCACGGTTTCGCCCATCGCCGCGCGGCCGAAGACCAGGGTTTCCAGCCCGAGGAACCGCGCGTCGCCGGCAACCGATACCTCCAGCCGCCGATCGAGCCCGCATTCGTCGAACAGGATCGTCTCCTGCGGCAGCCACTCCGCCGCGCCCCCCGCCGCCACATCGACCGAGGCGCGGACAACCGAAGCCTCGCCCCCGGGCACCAGCCGGTAGAACCGCTCCGCCGCCTGCGCCGCGATGGTCGCCCGTGCGCCCCGGGCAACGGAAAACCGAAGATCCAACCGATCCCCACCCGCAATGCCGCCCGAGGTGTTCAGGGTGACGATGTCCATCCACCCGCTCGTCT
>DASQVN010000359.1:0-5430 GCA_035640755.1 Rhodopila sp. | reverse complement strand
TTCTCGATCAGGCGGGCGGCCCCGCGGCGGGTGAGGAGGAATGATGGACGGATCAGGGCCCGTGATCGCCGAGCGCAGCGCGGCCAACGACGCCACGCCGCCCAAGCGGTCCCGCAAGCGCGTGCTGTTGGCCGCCGCCGGGCTCGTGGCGCTGGGGGCGGCTGGGTTCTACGGGCAGGAGTGGTGGCGGGTGGGTCGCTTCGTCGAGTCGACGGACGACGCCTATGTGCAGTCGGACATGGTCGCGGTGGCGCCGCGGATCGCGGGCCAGGTCGCCGAGGTGCTGGTGGCCGACAACCAGCTCGTGCACCGCGGCGACGTGCTGGCGCGGCTCGACGACCGCGACCTGAGGGCGGCGCTGGCGCAGGCGCGCGCGGATGTCGCGGCGGCCGAGGCGGACATCAACGCGCTGCAGGCGCAGCTCCGGCTGCAGGCCAGCACGATCGCGACGGCGGACGCGGACGTGACCAGCGCGGACGCGGCGCTGGCCTTCGCGCGCGCCGAATTCGCCCGCTACACGGACCTGGCGCGGACCGGCAACGGCTCGGTCCAGCGCGCCCAGCAGACCGACTCCGACATCCGCACGCGCGACGCGGCGGCCACGCGGGCGCGGGCGGCGGCCGAGGGCGCCCGCCAGCAGGTCGGCGTGCTGCAGGCCCAGCTCAGCCGCGCCCAGGCCACGCGGCTGCGGGCGCAGGCGGCCGCGCAGCAGGCGGAGCTGAACCTTTCCTACGCCACGATCACCGCGCCCACCGACGGCGCCATCGGCGACCGCACGGTCCGCCCCGGCCAATACGTGCAGCCCGGCGCCCGCCTGCTGAGCCTCGTGCCGATGGAGGCCTCGCTCTACGTCGTCGCCAACTTCAAGGAAACGCAGCTCGCGCGCATGGGAAGGGGCGAGGAGGTCGCGCTCGACGTGGACATGCTGGGCGGCAAGGGGCTGCGCGGGACCGTGGACAGCCTCGCCCCCGGCAGCGGGTCGACCTTCGCGCTGCTGCCGCCGGAGAACGCGACCGGCAACTTCACCAAGATCGTGCAGCGCGTCCCGGTGCGGATCCGCCTGCTGCCCGACGAGCGCCTGTCGCAGCTCCGGCCCGGGCTTTCCGTCACGGCCAAGGTCGATACGCGCACGGCACCGCCCGGCAAGCTGCAGACGCTGGCGGACGCGCGGTCATGAGCGCGGCGCTGGCGACGGCCGGCGCCGCCCCACGCACGCGCGCCGGGCTGCGCGACTGGGTCGCGTTCCTGGGCGGCTCGATCGGCGCGTTCATGGCGGTGCTGGACATCCAGATCACCAATAGCAGCCTGGCCGACATCCAGGGCACGCTGGGCGCCAGCCTCGACGAGGGCAGCTGGATCAGCACCGGCTACCTGATCGCCGAGATCATCGTCATCCCGCTCACCGGATGGCTGGGCGGGATCTTCGGCCTGCGCCGCTACCTGATCGCCAACGCGGCGCTGTTCCTGGTCTTCTCGGTGCTGTGCGGGATGGCCAGCGACCTGAACCAGATGATCCTGTTCCGCGTCGGCCAGGTTTTTCCGGCGGGGTGCTGATCCCGACCGCGTTCACCATCATGCTGCTGCGGATCCCGCTCGCACAGCGGAGCATCGCCGGCGCGATCTTCGGCCTGACCGTCACCTTCGCGCCGGCGATCGGCCCGACCATCGGCGGATGGCTCACCGACAGCTACAGCTGGCACTGGATCTTCTACATCAACCTGGTCCCGGGTGCGATCTTGATCGGGATGATCGCCTGGGGGCTCGACCGGGAACCGATGCGGCTCGGCCGGCTGGCCGGCGGCGACTGGGGCGGCGTCTTCTGCATGGCGGTCGGCCTGGGCTGCCTCGAATACGTGCTCGAGGAGGGCCAGCGGAAGGACTGGTTCGGCGACGACCTGATCCTGCTCTGCGCGGTGGTCGCCGGCGTGTTCCTGCTCGCCTTCCTGGTCGTCGAGCTGACAAGGCGCGAGCCGTTCATCGACCTGCGCCTGCTGCGCAAGCGCTCGCTCGCGGTCGCCTGCGGGGTGAACTTCGCCAGCGGGCTGGCCCTGTACGGGTCGATCTACATCCTGCCGCTCTACCTGCAGCGGGTGCAGGGCTACAACGCGTTCCAGATCGGCATGGTGCAGATGTGGATGGGCCTGCCGCAGCTTGCGATCCTGCCGCTCCTGCCGTTCGTGATGAAGCATATCGACAGCCGGGTCGTGCTCGCCTTCGGGCTCAGCCTGTTCGCCGCGAGCTGCCTGATGAACGGGTTCGACATGTCCGCCGACACCGCGATCGACCAGCTCAAATGGTCGCAGCTGGTGCGCGCACTCGGCCAGCCGTTCATCATCTCGCCGCTGTCGCAGATGGCGACGGTCGGCATCCAGCCGGCACAGGCGGGTGCGGCGAGCGCGCTGTTCAACATGATGCGCAACCTGGGCGGCAGTTTCGGCATCGCCGTGCTGGCGACGGCGGCGGAGCATCGCGAGCACTGGCATTTCTCCGCCATCGCCGAGCGGATCACGCGCAACTCGCTGCTGCTCGGCGAGCGGCTGGAGCGGATGGGCCAGGTGGTCGGCTCCGACCAGGCGGTCGCGCGCCTGGCCGCGCAGGTGCGGCGCCAGGCGGTGGTGATGGGCTATGCGGATTGCTTCCTGCTGATCGGCGCCGGGCTGGTGCTGAGCCTGCTGGGGGTCGCATTCCTGTCCCGTGCCCGGCCGGGCACGCAAGGCGGCGGCCACTGAGGCCGGCTGCGGGCACGAAGGTGAAAATGATCGAGAGATCGTCGTAACCGGGACCAAACGCCCGCTTTCAGCCCATCCCACATCCGGGACGACGCCCACCGGCGAGGATTTCCACCGATGAAGCTTGTCTCCGCATCGGCCGTGACATCGGCCGGCATCACCGCGTGCCTGCTTGCGGGCCTGGTGCTCGTGTCGCCCACCCCGGCGCAAGCGCAAGGGAGCCCGTTTATCGGCCGCTGGCGCCTGAACAAGTCGCTGTCGACCCTCCCCCAAGGCGAAACCGCCCCGGCCGATCTCGTCACCGACATCCTGCGCGTGGAGCCGCTGCACGTGCGGTGGACCGTCACCATGGTCGATGACCAAGGCCAGAGCGACGTGCAGACGTTCGACATCCCGGCCAACGGCGAGTTCTATCCGATCAACCCGGATACCGTCGCGTCGATCCGCTTGGTTGGATCGGGCATGCAGACGACGTTCCGGGACGCGAACGGACAGACCGACACGCTGGGGTGCACGGTCTCCGGCGATCAGCGCCGCATGACCTGCACCGGCGCGGTCACCCTGCAGGACCGCAGCATCGGCCGCTATGTCGACGTGTTCGACAGGGTCGTGGAATGACTGCGAACGCTCGCAACTGCGGGGCGGTGGGTCCGCCCACGCGCACGAACACATGGCGGAGACTGCTTCCCGTCGTGGCGCTTTTGGCCCTGGCTTCCTGCGCCGACGGATACGGCGGTTGGGGCGATTACGGCGGTGGATACGGCGTTGCATACGACGAGTTCGGGTTCGGCGGTTGGCACCATGGCTGGGGACACGGATTCGATCACGCGGGCTGGCACGGGGATCATGGCTTTCACGGCCATGACTTTGGTGGCCACGGCTTCGGCGGCCATGGATTCGGCGGCGGCCATGGTTTCGGCGGCGGGCACGGGGGCGGCGGCGGCGGGCACGGCGGCGGCGGGGGCGGCGGCGGCCATCGCTAAGGCGCCGCCGCCGGGCTTCAGCTGACGGCCAGGCTCGGCATCGTCTCCGGCGACCAGTAATGGTGCGCGTATTGCAGCCGGCACAGCTCGCGCAGCTCGGTCTCCGGGAGCTGCGCGGCAACGCGGCTCGGGGACAGGAATTCCAGGTCGAGCGAGGCGCGCCCGTTGGTGATCCATTCCGCGAGCAGCTCGCCAAGCGCCGGCGCGGTCGAGAGGCCGCCCACGCAGCAGCCGCCGATCACGTATAGGCCGTCGATCCCCGGGGCCGGGCCCAGGATGTGCTCGCCATCCGCCGTCATCGTCGGCAGCCCGCCGCGATGCTCCTGCAGGGCCACGTCGCGGAAGACCGGGAACTGCGCGGCCACGCTGTCGGCCAGGCGCCGCAGGACCGACAGGTCGAGCGGCAGGTCCTTCATTTCGAAGTCAGGCTCCAGATCGTCGGCCGCGTATTGCACCGGGTCCGGCTCGTAGCCGCCCAGCATCAGGCCGCCCTTCTCGGGCCGCACGTACACGTTGGCGTCGATGATCCGGGTGATCGGCTGGTTCGGCTGCACGCCCGGGAGCGGGACCGTCACCATGAGCTGATGGCGGGTCGGCACCGCCTTGACCGTGGCGCCGCCGCGCGCCGCGACCGCGCGCAGCCAGGCGCCGGCGGCGTCCACCACGATCGGGGCGCGGATCTCGCCCCGCGGCGTTCGTACGCCGACCGCTTGACTGCCCTGGGTCAGGATCTCCCGGACGGGCGTATGCGGCAGCACCGCCGCACCCAGACGCGCGCTCGCCCGCGCATAGCCGAGCGGGATCTGCACGGGCTCGAGATAGACGTCGCTGCGCATGTGCATCACGCCCACGATGCCGGTGGTCTCGAGGAACGGCATCAGGCGCCGTGCCTCCGCGGGACTGATCAGGACGGCGTCGAGCCCGAGCTGGCGGGCGCGCGCCACCTCGTCCTCGAGCTGGGCCGCGTGCTCCGGGCGGCGGGCGATCTTCAGGCTGCCGGGCTGGAAGTATTCCATCGGCTCGCCCGTCTCCGCCGCGAAGCCGACGATCTTCTCGACCCCCCTGGCGGCGATCCGCGTCATCACTTCGGTCGCGCGGAGCTGCCCGCTCAGCCCGGCGGCGCGCGGCGAGCTTTGCGAGCCGAGATCCGATTTCTCGACCAGCGCCACGGATAAGCGCGCCTTGGCGAGATGGAAGGCGGTCGCGGCGCCGAGCGCACCGCCGCCGATCACCACGGCATCGACGCGTGCGGGAATGTCGGTATCGCTCATCTTCTTCCTCCCTGCAGACGGCCGCGCCCCATGCGGCGCTCCAGCCGGCGCACGCCGAACATCATCGGCCAGGCCATGACCAAATAGATGGCCCCTGCCAAGAGATAATAGTCCATCGGCAGGTAATAGGTGCCCGCCAAGTCGCGCGAGCGCAACATCAGCTCGGGGGCGGAGATCAGCGAGGCGATCGAGGTGTCCTTGAGCAGCGAGACCAGGTAGTTGCCCATCGGCGGCAGCACGATCAGCACCGCCTGCGGCAGGATAATCTCGCGCATCACCTGCGCCCGGCGCAAGCCGAGCATCTGCGCGGCCTCGCGCTGGCCGGGATCGACCGCCTGGATGCCGGCGCGGTACACCTCGGCCATGTAGGCCGCACCGTTCAGGCCAAGCGCGACCACCGCGGCGATGAACGTGTCCAGCACGATGCCGACCGGAGCCAGGCCGAAA
>DASQVN010000358.1:0-3846 GCA_035640755.1 Rhodopila sp. | reverse complement strand
AGGATTTCTGAGTCGAGAGTCGGGAGAAACGATGGACGCGCTGCGAACGATCCCGAAACGGGGCAACCTGAAATACGCGCTCTCGGCAACGGATGCGTGCGTCGCCGAGATCCTGCCCGGCGAGCAGGTGACGGTGGAATGCGAGATCAACTGCAACGAGGGGCTGATCACCTCGACGGAATCGAAGCTCTCGACGGCCACGGTCAGGCTGCCTTTCGTCAACCCGGCGACCGGCCCGATCCGGGTCAGCGGGGCAGGACCCGGCCAGATCCTAGCCGTGCACATCCATAGTATGGAGCTGGACAACATCGGCTACACCGCGCTCTGGCCGGGGATCGGCATGTTCCCCGACTGGGTGCGGCAGAAGGAGTTCGGCATCCATACGCGCGCCATGGAGGTCAGCAACGGGTTCGTGCACTGGAGCGAGAGCCGAAAGCTGCCGATCGCGCCGATGATCGGGGTGCTCGGCGTCGCCCCGATCCACGGCGCCGTGCTCACCGTGGACAACGGCACGCATGGCGGCAATCTCGACGTCCAGGAGATCACGACGGGCAGCACGATCCTGTTCGACATCCAGCAGGAGGGTGCGAACCTCTATGTCGGCGACTGCCACGCGCTGCAGGGCGATGGCGAGTGCGTCGGCATGGGGGCGACCGAGATCGGCGCGCGCGTGACGCTGAGCGTGGAGGTACGGGAGAAGCCGGCTCGGATGACCTGGCCGCGGATCGAGACGGACACGCACATCGCCACGCTTGGCTGCGCCCGCCCGCTCGAGGATGCCATGCGGATCGCGTTCGAGCAGATGATCTATTGGCTCAGCGACGAGTACGGGTTCACCGATCCGGAAGCCTATCTCTTCCTCGGCCAGGTCGCCGAGGCTCGTTGCACGCAGATGGTCAATCCGAAATACACCTATATCTGCAAGGTCGCGAGAGAACATCTGCGCTAGGCTGGGCGGCTACTGCTCTGCCCTGGACCAGGTGGTCGCTTTCCAAGCGCGAGCCCGCCGCCGCCACACGAGAACCAGGCCGATCAATAGACTCGCCGGGAGTGCGAGCACTAGGCCGGCCGCGACCTCCAGACCGGTCGGGACCCGGCCAAGACCGCGTCGGGCGACGTCGAGCTCGGCCTGGCTTACATGGACGTCGGGGTTCCCGAACTGCTGCTCGAGGTAATTCGCCAGGCTGATCACCTGGTCATCGCTCAGGTCGGAAAATCCTGCCATGAACGCATCCTCGTGCGGCGTGCGCCGGTGCACGCCATCGAGGATGACCAGCAGCAGATTGTTCGGCCGCTCCGCGCCCAGCGCGCTGTTGTGCACCAGGGGTGGAAAATAGCCATCCTGCGAGCCGGTTCCCGCCACGCCGTGGCAACTGGCGCAATTGGCGCTGTATAGCTCCGCGCCGCTGACTGGCCGAGCATCCGCGGTCAGCCCGGTCGTGCCGCGCAGGCCGAACTCGTATGTCGCGGGCTTGCCGAAAGCGAACCGGGGCTCGCGCATCTCGTCAGTCGCAATCGGCCGCTGGGTCCGCAGATAGGCGATGATCGCGTGCAGATCGTCAGGGTCGATCTGGCTGAGGCTGTTCTGCACCGCTTCAGCCATGGGCCCAGCCGCCCAGGCCTTGCCCGGTGTGGCCCCTGTGGCTAGGTACTGAAAGACCTCCGAGTCACTCCAGGCACCAATGCCACCCGTCTTGTCCGGGGTGATATTGAATGCATCCCAAGCACCCGCGGCGCCGCCGCCGAGGTTGCGGTCTCTCTCGAGCCCGAGGGTGATGTTGCGCGGGGTATGGCAGGTGCCGCAATGCTCCAGCGCCTCGACCAGATAGGCCCCTCGATTCCATTGCGCCGAACGACCGGTCTCCGGATGGAAGCGGGCGTCCCGGAAGTTGAACAGCTTCCAGCCCCACAGGATCCAGCGCTGGTTGAAGGGGAAACTGAGGTCATTCGCCGGGACGATGTTGTGGATCGGCTTCAGGCTGAACAGATAGGCCTTGATCGCAAGCACGTCGTCACGCGACAGGAGCGTGAAGGCCTCATACGGAAAAGCGGGATAGAGGTTCTCGCCCTGCTTGCCGATACCCTGGTGCATCGCGCGCACGACGTCGTCGTCGCTCCAGGCGCCGATGCCGCTGGCTTTCTCGGGCGTGATGTTCGGTGCGTAAATCAGGCCAAATGGCGTCGGCACGGCCACGCCGCCCGCCATCGGCTTGGAGGCGTCGGCAGTGTGGCACGCGCCGCAATCGGCAGCGAGCGCCAGGTACTTGCCCCGCGCCACGACCGCCGGATCCGATACGCCCTGCGCGGCCACAACGCCCGGAGCGGCCAGTAAGAGTGCCGCAAGCGATAAGCCAATTGCCCGGCCTGCGCTCGAGGCCGCCCCGATCGGCCGACGGCAAGCCTTCGTCATCGTGCGCCATTCAGCACATCTGCGACCCGCAGGCTGAGCGCTGCAATGGTCAGCGTGCAATTGACCGCACCGGCGCTTGCCATCACACCGCTCGTGGCCAGAAACAGGTTCGGATGGTCGTGCGTTCGGCAGTCGCCATCGACGACCGAATCCTTCGGATCGGCGCCCCTGATGACCGAGCCCATGAGGTGGTTGTTCGGCGCGAAATCGTCATCAAACGTCACTTCGCGTCCGCCCAGCAATTGAGCGATTCGAGCATATGTCTCGTGCGTGTGGGCGGCGCTGCGCCGGGTGTAATCGCCGATGCGATAGGTGATTTCCGGATGAGGAATGCCCAGTGCGTCGTTATGGCCGCGGCTGAGCACAAGCCGGTTCTCCGGATCAGGCAACAGATCGTGGAAGCTGTTTATGTTGACGGTATGAGCGGACCGGTAGCGGATCTCCTGGTCCAGCTTTGCTCCGGTCAATCCCATCGAGAGCGCTTTCAGCGCTGCCTTGCGCGTCTGGGACTGGTTGTTGAGGTGCAGCTTCTTGGAGGCATAGTCCGCACGGAACGCTCCGTCGCGGAAATTCACCACCGAGGTCATTTCCATGGCGCCTCGCCCCGGCCACAGCGCGTCCTCGGCCAGGAAGGTCACGCCGGTACCGGGGTGGTCCATCAGGTTGCGCCCGACCTGGTCCGAGCTGTTGGCAATGCCGCGTGGGTGGCGGTCCTCGGCGGATAGCAAAAGCAGCTTAGGCGTCTCGATTCCGTTTGCCGCGAGGACGAAATACTTGCCGGTCACACGATGCGAGTCGGCGTTCGCGTCCTCATAGTGCACCGCACTGACGTGATCGTCCGCAGCAATCTCGACCCGGTACACCACCGCGTTCGCGATCAGCCGTGCCCCGGCCCTCTGTGCCTTCTCGACATGCACGATGCCGTTGTACATCGCGGCGATCGGACATATCGGCATGCAGTTGTTGTTGCCACAGCATGGCGGCCGTCCGTCATAGGCGACCCTGTTCCTCGCGACAGGCTCGGAAACGACCGTGAACCCATTGCCGTTCAGCACATCCGCGAAGCGACGATCGTTGTAGGATAGCGGCAGCGCATCCATCGGGTACGGAAGATCGCGTGGCGACCCCAGGTCAGTACCATCGTTGGGACCCGAACAGCCGAGCTCGACTTCGGCACGATAGTAATAGGGCTGCAGATCAGCGTAGCTGATAGGTCAGTCTCGGCCAACGCCGTAAGCCGAATGCAGCCGAAAGTCGCTGGGCAGCAGGCGCCACGTCGCCGCCGCCCAATGCCAGGTCGTGCCGCCGACCCATCTTATGTATTGTTGGGCATAGGCCTTCGCGTCCGGCCCGTTGAGGATGAGATATCCATTGTTGTCCCGATACGGCTCGGCAGTGGCGGGCTCGGCCGGCTGATACTGGCTGGAGCGTGTGCT
>DASQVN010000357.1:0-2766 GCA_035640755.1 Rhodopila sp. | reverse complement strand
GGACTCACCGCGCGCCGCCGCCAGCGAAATCTTGCCGCCCGCGACGGCCGAGGTCGCGAAGTCGATGAAAAGCGGCCCTTCAAGCTCCGACGGTACAGCGATTGACAGCGGGTTGGTCCCGAGGCGGGGCGCGCGGCCGCCAAACGGCACGACCTGCTTGGGGGATCGGCCGGAATCGGCCGTGATTAGGCCGATCATGTTGTTCTCGGCGGCCATCAGGGTGTAGCTCGCGAGGCGGCCTATATGGCCCTGCCGCGAAACGGTCGCCGCCGCCACGTTGTGCTTGCGGGCCTTCTCGATGGTCAGCTTCATGGCCTGCTCGGTCACGACGTAGCCGAAGCCCCAGTGACCGTCGACAACCGTGGTCGTGGCGGATTCCTGCACGACTTTGAACGGCGCGCCCGGCACGATGTGGCCGCGCTTCACCCGGTCGATGTAATCCGGCACGCGGATGATACCGTGGGAGTCATGGCCCGCTAGGTTGGCCGCAACGCAGTGGCGCGCGACAATCTCAGCCTCGGCTTCGGGAACGCCGGACGCGACGAAGAGCGAGCGCGCGATGTCATTCAGTTGTTCTGCTTTGATGCGGGGCATGGCGGTCTTCCTAAACGGAGGTGGGAGATACGGTCGCGGCAGCCACCGGACGCGACGCGCCGATCTGCCGCCTTGTCATGGTCAAGGTGATGACCATGCCCGCCAACAGAAGAGCGCCGGAGATGAACCAGGCGACATCGTAGCTGCCGGTACTGGCGATGACGTAGCCGGTGACGATCGGCGCCATCATTCCGAAGACATTGCCGCCGACGACGAGAAAGCCGGTGGCGGTGCCCGCGTTTGACGACGAGGGCAACAGATCCGTCAGCAGGGCGGAGTTCAACCCTGTCGCCGCGGACGTGCCGGTCAAGGAGATCGTTACCAGCAGGAGGATCAGCCAGATGTTGGTGACGATCGGCGTGAACAGGACGACGGCCGAAACCAGCAGCATGAGAGCCACCATCCAGCGCCGGCGGCCGGTCTCCCGGCTGTGTTTCCGCAACAGGTGGTCGCTCAGCTTGCCGACCGCGAGGCTGCAGACCACGGTCGCGGCGAACGGAACCGCCGAGAGCAGGCCCGTTTTCAGGATGGTCAGGTGCCGTGTTTCCTGCAGGTAACTGGGCAGCCAGGTCAGAAACAGGTAGTGCGAGTAGACGCAGGCGCCCTGGGTCAGGAACAATCCCCACATGCTGGTGCTGCCCAGCAGCGTGCCGAGCGCAACACCAGGCGCCTGCTTGGCCTGTGCTTTAGCGGGTTCCGCAGGAACGTCCGCCGGGCGCCGGAACCAGATCAGTGCCGCAAACAGCCACAGAAAGCCGATAGCGCCCAGCACCTCGAATGCGCCTCGCCAGCCCAGGGAACGTGCGAACCAGCCAAAGGCGACGGCGCCAATGGCAGGGCCGGCGTAGCCGCCGCTGATGACCAGCATGTTCGCAAGGCCATAGTCGCTGCCGGGTATCCACTCCCGCACAGCGCGCCCGGCGGCGGGGAAGGCGCTGGCTTCTCCCGCGCCCATTGCCAGGCGCGCACCGAAGAGCCAGGCAAGGCTGGGGGCGAATCCCGTCAAAACGGTTGCGAGGGACCAGACGAGGATTCCAATTCCGCTCACCGCACGAATGCCGATCCGGTCGGCCGCCAGACCCCATGGGATGAGGCAGATCACGTAGGACCAGAGGAAGCAGGACAGAAGATAGCCCATGCCGATGGGCGAAATGCCGAATTCTTCGGCTATGGGCTTGGCGCCGATCGAAAGCGCCACGCGGTCTCCGTAGTTGATGGTAATCAACAGGAACAACAGCACGTACAGCACGAGCCGATTGCGCATGAAGGCTGCCTCTCGAACGTTCCCTTGCGCGGTTCTGCGCATTCTTGTGGGGTCAGGCCGGTTCGTGACGAGCCGGCCGAGGTCATAGGAGCGCACCCGAGGCAGGGTGTCCAGGCCAGCATGAGGGCGATGTGTGGCCACGGTCACATGATCTGGGAGGAGAGCGTCCGCCTCCGCGTGCAGGGGGAACTTGGTACTGTTTGCCGAGCGATGCGGGCCGGCGTAGCATTGAAATCTCAGCGGACGCGAGCATGCTCCACAGCGTTAGCCCTGGTGGCATTGGCGTTTCAGCCAGAAACGGCGGGCGAACATGCTGTTGCGTTAGCGGCTGCCTTTCTTCCGCTCGTTGAGGCCACGACCGTGAGGACCCCGTGCCGGCGCCGCAGAAGCGCTTCGCCCCCGCTTGTACTTTCCCGTGATGCGGCACCGCCATGACGAGAACCGCTGCGCTGAAAATCTGACCGCCTGGCCCCCGCGGGCAGCGCCGTCCAGCGGCACAGTGGCGCATGAGCACCCTACATTGTACCGCCCGCTGCGAAACAGGCTTGCTGCGCCAGCCATGGCCGCTTACGCGCGAGTGGCTGCAGCATAGTGCATTTGCCGCCAACTACACTATGTCGCTACAAATCCCATGAACATCGTCGGTGCGCCAGGTAATGCACTAGCCAGGTCTCCTCATCGGCGTCACCGGCGAATGTTGAAGTATACCCAGCGTGCCAAACGAGCTGCGAACAGTCTGCGCAACATAAGTCGGCGACAGGTGGGCGTAGTGCCGCTCGGTCATACGAGTATCGGCATGTCCCAGCTGTGCAGCGATAACGCCCATCGGCACGCCGCGCATCGCCAGGCGCGCTCCATAAGTGTGCCGCAGCTCGTGGAAGGAAACGGCAGGGGAAATCTTGGCTGCG
>DASQVN010000356.1:0-3509 GCA_035640755.1 Rhodopila sp. | reverse complement strand
GATCCGGTCTGCGGCGACACCGCCTTGGCACTGGAAGGGCAGGGTGCGTGGCTGTCCCGCCACGGGGAACGCATCCCGCTGCGCGTGGCACCCCCCGCGCCGCTGCATCGCATGGAGGCCATCGCCGGCACCCACTACCTACCGGAACCGCTGCGCACCCGCGTGCTCACCCGGCTCCCCCGGCTCGGCTCTGCAACCTGGCTGCGCTGTTCCGCGCACGAATATCGGATGGCGGCTGCGGGCTTCTGTCACGTGCTGTTCTACAACCGGCTGATGCCATGGGATCACGCCGCCGGCTGGCTGCTGCACCAGGAGGCCGGCGGCTACAGCGCCCGCTTCGACGGCTCCCCCTATACGCCCATGGAGACCACCGGCGGATTAATCTGCGCGCCGGACCCTGAGAGCTGGCAGGCGGTGCGGGACGGGTTGATGGGCGACGACTGATAGCCGTGACCCGGCCATCGGTTCCTGATCCCATCAATTCCGTGCATCGGTGCGCGGGATAATCCGCCGCAACGCGCGACTTGCTTCGCTACCGCACCCGACGGCCAACCCCGATGTTGTAAACCAACCACGGCGCACGCATGATGCGTTCCAACCAAACCCAGGGAGGACCCAATGTCTGAGCCCGCGCCCAGCTACATGCATGGCGCCTCCAGCCAGCCCATGCTCGGCGATACGATCGGCGTCCATTTCGATCGCACCGTGGCGCGCTGGGGCGACCGGCCGGGCCTGATCGTGCACCAGCAGGGCATCCACTGGACCTGGGCCGAGCTGGCGGAGCGGGTGGAAGGCTTCGCGGCCGGGCTGGTGGCGCTGGGCCTTCAGCCCGGCGACCGCATCGGCATCTGGTCGCCGAACAATGCCGAGTGGATCATCAGCCAGTTCGCCACCGCCAAGGCGGGGCTGATCCTGGTGAACATCAACCCGGCCTATCGCATCAGCGAACTCGAATACGCGCTGAACAAGGTCGGCTGCCGGGCGCTGATCACCGCCACCCAGTTCAAGGCCAGCGACTATATCGGCATGGTCAACACGCTGGCGCCGGAGCTCGCCACCAGCCACCCCGGAGAGCTGCACGCGGCGAAGCTGCCGAGCCTGCGCTCGGTCATCCAGGTCGGCGGCAATGCCCCCGGCACCTTCGCGTTCGACAAGGTCCCGCACCTGGTGCACGGCTCGCACCGGCAGCAGCTCAGGGAACTCGCGCCGCTGCTGCAGTTCGACGACCCGATCAACATCCAGTTCACCTCCGGCACCACGGGCCTGCCGAAGGGCGCGACGCTGACCCACCACAACATCCTGAACAACGGTTATTTCTGCGGCGAGCTGATGCACTACACCGAGCAGGACAAGGTCTGCATCCCGGTGCCGATGTATCACTGCTTCGGCATGGTAATCGGCGCCCTCGCCTGCCTGACCCACGGCTCGGCCATCGTCTTCCCCGGCGAAGGCTTCGACCCTCTGGCGACGCTGCAGACGGTGGCGGAATATCGCTGCACCTCGCTCTATGGCGTGCCGACCATGTTCATCGCCGAACTCGACCACCCAAGGTTCCGCGAATTCGACCTGACCAGCCTGCGCACCGGCATGATGGCCGGCTCGCCATGCCCGGTCGAGGTCATGCGCCGCTGCATCCGCGACATGCACCTCTCCGAGATCACCATCGGATACGGCATGACCGAAACCAGCCCGGTCAGCACCCAGACGCGCATCGGCGACACGCTGGAACAGCAGACCGCCACGGTCGGCCGTCCCCAGCCGCATGTCGAGATCAAGATCATCGACACCGAGGGCCGCATCGTCCCCCGCGGCACCCCCGGCGAAATCTGCACTCGCGGCTACTCCGTCATGCTCGGCTACTGGGACGATCCGGAAAAGACCGCCGAGGCGATCGACAGGGCCGGCTGGATGCACACCGGCGACCTCGGCACCATGGACGCCGACGGCTACTGTGCCGTGGTCGGCCGCATCAAGGACATGGTCATCCGCGGCGGCGAGAACATCTACCCGCGTGAGATCGAGGAATTCCTCTACCGCCACCCCGCCATCGTGGACGTGCAGGTTTTCGGCGTGCCCGACCCGAAGTTCGGCGAGGAACTCTGCGCCTGGATCAAGCTGCGCGCCGGCGAAACGCTGACCGAGGAGGACGTCCGCGCCTTCTGCCGCGACCAGATCGCCCACTACAAGGTCCCGCGCTACGTCCGGTTCGTCGAGGAATTCCCCATGACCGTCACCGGCAAAATGCAGAAATACCTCATGCGCCAAGCCATGGCCGAGGAGCTGGACGCACGGCAACCCGAACCAGCCACAGCCCCGTAGGGGAGATAAGTGTTGCCGCCGCCGTTGCGTACCCGCCATGGCCGGGCCTCACCCCATACGCATAAAGATGGGCTCCGCAGGGGGGACAAGTGTTGCCGCCGCTGTTGCGTACCCGTCATGGCCGGGCTTGACCCGGCCATCCACGCACCACCGGTGCAGCGCAGATGGCCGGCTCGGCGGCCGGCCATGACGGAAAGGGCACGGCGCGCGGAGACAGCCCGTCTCCTCCCCTGCCTTCCTGATGCGCCCCGCCTTTCTGGTGCGTACGGGGCTCGACCCAACCATCCACGCACCGCAGCTTCCACAAGGAGGAACCCCCATGCGCTGGGCCAGAATCGAACTCAACAACACCCCATCCTACGCCGTGGTCGAAGGTGACACGGTCATCCCCGTTCGCGGCTCCCCGTTCGAAAGCTGGGAACGCACCAGCCAGCGCCTGAATCTGGCGGACGTGAAGCTCCTGGTCCCGGTCATTCCCCCCACCTTCTACGCCGCCGGCATGAACTACGCCGAACACGTGCGGGAAGTCGCGGAGAAGGTCGGCCAGAAGCCCAACCTGCCAACCCAGGCCGATATCGGCTATCGCGCCAACAACGCCCTGATCGCGCACAACGAACCGATCGTCATCCCGGCCGACGGCACCGACCAGGTGCAGTACGAAGGCGAGCTGGTTGTCGTCATCGGCCGCAAGTGCAAGCACCTGACGCGTGAAAACGCGCTCTCCGCCGTCCTCGGCTACACCATCGGCAACGACGTCAGCGAACGCACCTGGCAGAAGCAGGACCGCACCCTGTGGCGCGCCAAGAACACGGATACCTTCAAGCCGATGGGTCCGTGGATCGAAACGGACGTGAAGCTCGAGGACCTGGTCACCCGCATCCGCCTGAACAATGAGGAAGTCTTCGCCTTCCCGACCAACCACATGATCTTCGGCGTCGTGGACTATCTGGTGAACATGACCACCTGCCTGACGCTGTATCCCGGTGACGTGGTCTGGATGGGGACCGAGGGCGCGACGCTGAACATGAAGCACGGCGACCGGATCGAGATCGAGATCACCGGCATCGGCACACTCGGCAACCCAGTGGTGCGCGAAGGCATGTAGGCGTTCGGCACCGGAGCGGCCGGCGCAACGCTAGCCGCTCGCCACATCTACGTACTGCTCGGCACGACAAGCGCATCCACTGCCG
>DASQVN010000355.1:0-4527 GCA_035640755.1 Rhodopila sp. | reverse complement strand
CAGCGGTGTTCTGATGTCATCGCGCTCCGGTGCGTCCAAGGCGAGATCGATCAGCCGTGCGAACCGCGTCCGGGACGCTTCGTCCAGGCCTGCCATTGCCTCCGCCGCTTCGGCGGCCACCCGTTCATCAACGAAGCAGCGAGGCACATGTCAATCCGTGTTCCTGGTAGCCTGCCTGCTTCGCTCCTCGGCGGCGGCGGATGCCTTCCCCAGTAGATCATTGAGAAACGCCCGACGCTTGCCTGGGTCCGAAACCTCGACCCAGCGATCCTGGCGGGTCAGAGCCTCCCGGTAGCGTGCCTCGGCCCAGGCTTCAGCCTTGGCGAGTTCGGCCTCGGCCTGGGACAGTTCGTCCAGCGTCATGCCTAGTTCGGCCCCAAGGGCTGCTCGTGCGGTGTCGTCCGCATGGTCCATGATCCGACCTCCGCAGGCCAATCTACCCGCAAGGCATCATTCGGTCGAGGGATGGCTCGAAGGGTTGTCAGCATCCAGGCCATCATCGGCAGCGCTGCGGCCGCCGCGATGAAAGGAACCGCCATGACGCCGCCGCTCAGGCCGGCTTCAGGATGGCCAGCGCGGCCTCGGGGCCCGACAGCACCTCGATCAGCCGCGAGCGGTCCGCCAGGCTCAGGCGGTTGGCACAGCGGGCGGCACCGATCGTCTCCGACGCGTGCTTCAGCAGCTCGTCGTAGATCGAGCCGCCGCCGAGGGAGCGCGCGGCCTCATCGAGCAGGCGCAGGCCGCGCGCCGAGGCCTCCAGCGCCAGCACGACGGGCGCTTCGAGGCGGGTGCTGGCGGTCTCGACCACATCCAGGATGTCGGTCTCGATGCCATCGATGAAGCGGGCCTGGCAGGCGGCCGCCAGACGGGCGCGGAGCTGCTGCACCTGCACGCGCCAGGTGCGCATGCCGCCGAACTGGTCGAGGAAGGCTACCAGGTTCCGCGCGGCACGCCCGGCGTCGGGCAGCGGGCCATACTCGATGGCGGCCTCCAGGCCGTTGTGGTCGTCGAGGCGGCGCAGCAGGGTTTCCGCGGCCTGGTCGCGCGCGGTGCGGATCAGGGTGGTGTTTGCGCCGGGCTTCATCAGGTCCAGCGTCGCGCAGGCCTGTGGCACGCGGGCCAGCAGGATCGCCAGGAAGCCCGGCAACGCCTCCTCGTGCTCCGCGGCGAACCGTTCGGCGATCGCCTCGACGGCGTCGGGGTGCGGCGGCAGCAGGCCGTTCGCGGTGCCGGCGATCAGCCCGAGGATGGCCGGCGCCTCGGCGAGCAGGCTGGCGGTGATGACGGTGAGCAGGCGCTGGTGCCGGCGGCCGACCTCCTCCGCCAGGCCGGGGATGGCGTCGAGGTCGTGCCTCAGGATGCGCGCCGCGGCGGGCCACAACTCGCGGCCCAGCCGCTCGACCAGCGTCGTATCCTCGGTGGTGTGCTCGGCGATCGCTGCGTCCAGGGTCTCGGCCTGCGCGCCGAGGCGGTTGCGTACATGCTGCGCCATGCGCACCACGGCGTTGCGCGGCAGCGTGGCGTCGCCGTCACGCCACTCGGCGGGGGAGACGATCAGCGGGTCGAGCGGATAGAGCAGCAGGCGGGGGAAACGCAGGCGGTGCGGCGGGCGGGACTTGCGCAGGCGCGGGCGCACCCGCTCGATCAGCGCATCCGCGGCGCCGCGGTCGGAGAGGGAGTCGATCAGCTCCAGCGCGCGGGCGATCTGCTCCTCGGTGGCGTCGGCCATTGCGCCGCCCAGGGCGGAGATGGCGGTGTCGGACGGGCTCTGGGGGTCACGTCGTGCCATGGTCACAAGCTCCTTGCACGCAGTTTTTCGTTACGTTCGATCAGGCCATAGGCGGCGGCGCCGCTGCGCCATCCGTCCTCACGGCTGATCACCCGGCAGGGCGGTTCGGTTGCCGCCCGGGGGATCCGGATGTCGGTCCAGGCCAGGCATTCCAGCGGCAGCACCGGGATGACCTGTGGCAGCTCCAGCAGGGCGGCGCGGCGCGCGGGGTCGTCCTCGGCGGCCAGCCACATCAGGCAGGCCTGGTCCCAGCCGTCCAGCAGCCATTCGGCGCGTGCCGCGGCAGCCAGTACACTCCGCGGGTCGGCCGCCCAGCGCCGGAGGAGCTGCAATGCGTTGCCGAGGGGGCTGCGCGCCAGGGCGAGCGCGGCGCAGCCCGAATCCCAGGCGACCTGGAAGGCGGGGATCACGGCACTCGCCAGGCCGGCGATGTCGTTCGCGGGCTCCGCCTCGATCCAGGCGGTCAGCGCCGCGCCGGTCTCCTTCATGCGTTCCAGCAGGCGGGGCAGGCGTGCCCCGGCCGCATGATGGGCGTAGCCGACCGGGGCATAGGCGTCGGCCAGGGTCTGCAGGCCGCCGGCCAACCTCTCGGGCGGGCATCGCAGGTAGGAAGCGGCGCCGCGCAGGGCGGCGTCGGTACGGCGCGGCAGGTCGGGCGCGTTCGGCACGCATGGCTGGCCGGGGGTGACTTCCTCGACGATGCCGGCCATGAGCTGGCGGCAGGTGCGGATGCGCTGGGCACTGTCGATCATCAGGCTGCGTTCGGCTGCGGCCATCGCCGAGCGGCCGGCGTGACCGTCTTCGGCGATCCGCAGCGCAGCGCGGCGTACCTGTGGCGGGGTGATCTCCGCCAGCTTCGACAGGCGCTGCAGCAGCAGCATGTCATGCACGGTGGGCAGACAGAAGGAGCGGATGTTGGCGGGGCGCACGATGTAGACGCCACGCTCGCCCGAGGGGTTGGGAATGACCAGCTCGATGCCCCTGCGCTCCGCCTCACGGACGCGGGTACCGGCGAGCAGGGGCGTGGTGAAGGGGGCCGCGACACCGCGGGCGCGGAACGTCGACGCGTGGTCGGATGGGCCGAGCGGGTTGGGTCGAGTAGCCACGCGTGCAGTGTCGCGCGCACCGGTTAAGGAAAGGTTTACGCGCGTGTCGAAAAAAGGCGGATGTTCGTATGTTTATAGATCAGCGGCCCTGGAACACCGGTTTCTGCTTGGCCATGAAGGAGCGGCAGGCGTTGCGGAAGTCCTCGGTGCGGGTGAAGTCGCTGGCGGCGTTCTCCTCGGCGCGGCTGATCGGCAACGGGCCGCGCAGCTTGCGGATGGCGGCCTTGTGGAAGCGGGCGGAGAGCGGTGCGCCTTCGGCGATGCGGCCGGCGAGGGCGAGGGCTTCGGTCTCCACGGCGTCGTCGGGCACGACGCGGGACAGCAGGCCCTTCTCATAGGCCTCGCGGCCGGTGAAGATGCGGCCCTCGATCAGCATTTCCGAGGCGACACCAGTGCCGGCGAGCTGAATGATCGGGTCGATCTCGGCGTAGGGGTACCAGACGCCGAGGTTGCGGGCGGTGATGCCCATGCGGATGCCCTCACCGCCGACGCGGAAGTCGCACATGGTGGCGATGCCGGCGCCGCCGCCGAGGCAGTAGCCCATGATCATGGCGACCACGGGATGCTGGCAACGGCGGATCGACTGCATGCTGTCGTCCAGCACCTGCGCGTATTCCGCCTCGCGTTCCTCGGTGCCGCGTTCGGCTTCGAACGCGCCGATGTCGGCGCCGGCGCAGAACGCTCTGGTGCCGGCGCCGCGCAACACGACGCAGCGCAGGGCGTCATCGGCGGAGAGCTGGTCCATGATGCCGTGCAGGGCGCGCCACATCGCAAGGTCGAAGGCGTTGCGTGCCTCGGGCCGGTTGAAGGTGACGATGGCGATGGGGCCGTCGCGGGCGACGACGAGGCGGGGATCCGTCACGTTGGGCTCAGGCGCGCGGGGGGCGGTCATGCGGCACTCCTGCGGGGCTCTTCGGGCGTTGCCGCGTATCTGTCACACGAGCCGGAAATCGTCCATGGCCGGGCGGCCGGTGACGTGACGCCAGTGGTGCCAGAGCAGGCGGGCGGCGACCGAGCGGACCGGGCGCCAGGCCAGCGCCATGTCGCGCAGGGCGGCGGGCGAGGGGCGCTGCGCCAGGCCCCGGAGGTGCGCGGCCGAGGCGGCGAGCGCGATGTCCCCGGCGGGGAACACATCCAGCCGGTCGAGGGCGAACAGCAGGTAGATTTCCGCCGACCAGCGCCCCATGCCCTTGATGGCGCCGATGGCCAGCACCGCCGCCTCGTCATCCAGTTCGGCCAGGCGGCCGGTGCTGAGGGTGCCGTCGGCGAATGCCTGGGCCAGCGCGCGGGCGTGCAGCACCTTGGGGCGGGAGAGGCCGGCGGCGCGCAGGGTCTCGTCGGGCAGGGCGAGCAGGCCGGCGGGATCCAGCGCGCCGGGGATGGCGCGCAGCCGCCCCCAGATGGCTGCGGCGGCCTGGTTGCTGATCATCTGTGCGACGATCGCCTGCAGCAGGCCGGGGAAGCCCGGTTCCCGCCGGCGCCAGGGCAGCGGGCCGGCACGCTCGATGATCGCGCCGAAGAGCGGGTCGAGGCGGGTGAGGGTCTCGATCGCGGCTTGGGCTGGATTGGGAAGGGGCGTGTTCACCCGGGCGGTTTAGCACTACAGTTGCGTTTTACGAACCCGTCTCCACC
>DASQVN010000354.1:0-3125 GCA_035640755.1 Rhodopila sp. | reverse complement strand
GCTTGCCAGCACGACCCCGAGGCCGAGCAGGAGGGCGCCGGAGAGGAGGACGGGGCGCGGGCCGAAGCGGTCGGTCAGCGCGCCCCAGCCGAAACCGGCCAGGCCCATGGTCAGGAAGTTGATGGTCATGGCGCTGGAGATGCCGGCGCGTGACCATCCCGTGGCCTGCGCCATCGGCTGCAGGAAGATGGCGAGTGAGAACATCGTGCCGATGGCGATGCAGCCGAGCAGGGCGCCGGCGGCGACGATGACCCAACGATAGCGTGCCGGCATGCCAAACCCTCCGTTCATCCAGCCGGGGGATGATACGTTGATATCAACCTAATGCAAGGGGCCCTTTCCCCGGCCGATCGTCCCGGCGGCGTTTGACGGGCGCTGGACCACCCTGTATCGACGCCGGTTACACTACAGCGCGATCCGCACCGCTGAATGGGTCAACCTCAGCGGATCGCGCTGTAGCGTATGGTTTGCGCGCATGATTCACGGTTTCCGACGGGTTCGCCTCAACCGATCACGCGCCATGAATTAGGGGAAAGGAGACGCCCATGGATCTCAGCTTCACGCCGGAGGAACTGGCCTTCCGCGAGGAGGCGCGCCGCTTCTTCCGCACCGCCATCCCTGAGACGATCCGCGCCAAGGTGGCGGAGGGCGAGGGGCTGACGCGCGACGAGATGATCACCTCGCAGCGCATCCTGAACCAGCGCGGCTGGGCGACGCCGAACTGGCCGGCGGAATGGGGCGGGCAGAACTGGTCGCCGGTGCAGGTGTATCTGTACCAGGATGAGATGCAGCAGGCGAACTGCCCGACGCCGATTGCCTTCAACGTCTCGATGGTCGGGCCGGTGATCGCGCAGTTCGGCAGCGAGGAGATGAAGCGGAAGTTCCTGCCGCCGACGGCGAATGCCGACATCTTTTGGTGCCAGGGCTTCTCGGAACCCGGCTCGGGCTCCGACCTTGCATCGCTGCGCACCAAGGCGGAGCGCAAGGGCGGCAAGTATATCGTCAACGGGCAGAAGATCTGGACGACGCTGGCGCAGTATGCCGACTGGATCTTCTGCCTGGTGCGTACCGATCCTGCGGCGAAACAGCAGGAGGGGATCTCGTTTCTGCTGATCGACATGAAGACGCCGGGCATCACGGTCCGGCCGATCTACACGATCGACGGCGGGCGCGAGGTGAACGAGGTGTTCTTCGACAACGTCGAGGTGCCTGCCGAAAACCTCGTCGGCCAGGAAAACAAAGGCTGGGACTACGCAAAATTCCTGCTCGGCAATGAACGCACCGGGATTGCGCGGGTGGGAATGTCGAAGGCCAAGGTGGCGCGCATCAAGTACCTCGCCGGGCTGGAGTTCGAGGGCGAGCGGCCGGTGATCGAGAATCCGAAGTTCCAGGAAAAGCTCGCTGCGGTCGAGGTCGAGCTGAAGGCCCTGGAAATGACCCAGCTGCGGGTCGTTTCGGATGAAAGGAAACTGGAGAAGGGGCGGCAGAATCCGGCCTCCTCGATCCTGAAGCTGAAGGGATCGGTCATCCAGCAGCAGCTGACGGAACTGCTGATGGAGGTGGTCGGCCCGTACGTGATGCCCTATCAGCGGGATTTCGAAGGCAACAACGAGCCGGTGATCGGCCCTGACTACGCGACCGAGGCGGCGCCGATGTATTTCAACTACCGCAAGGTGTCGATCTACGGCGGCTCGAACGAAATCCAGCGCAACATCATCGCCAAGGCGATTCTGGGGCTTTAATCATGGACTTTGACCTGAGCGAAGACCAGCGGCTGCTGAAGGAAAGCGTCGAGCGCCTGATCAGCGACCAGTACAGCTTCGAGCAGCGCAAGAAATACCTGCGCGAACCGGCCGGCTACAGCGCCGCCGTCTGGGACCAGTTCGCCGAGCTCGGCTTGCTGGGATTGCCGTTCGAGGAAAGCCTGGGCGGGTTCGGCGGCGGTCCGGTGGAAACCGCAATCGTCATGGAAGCCTTCGGCCGCGGCCTGGTGCTGGAGCCTTATTTCGCCACCGTCATCCTCGGCGGCGGGCTGCTGCGGCGCGGCGCGCCCGCCGACGTGCTGGGGGCGCTGGCGCCCAGGGTGGCGTCGGGCAAGCTCCGGCTTGCGTTCGCGCATGTCGAGCGGCATTCCCGCTACAACCTGGCGGACGTGACCACGACGGCGCGGAAGGACGGCAGCGGATACGTGCTGAGCGGCACGAAAAGCGTGGTTCTGCACGGCGATGCCGCCGACCAGATCCTGCTGACCGCGCGGCTGTCCGGCAACCGGCTGGACGAGCACGGCATCGGGTTGTTCCTGGTCGATGCCGGCACGCCGGGGCTGAGTCGGCGCGGCTATCCGACGCAGGACGGGCTGCGCGCGGCCGAGGTCAGCCTCGACAACGCGCGCGTTCCTGCCGAGGCCCTGCTGAACGACAACGCGCTGGCGGCGGTTACGCATGTGATTGACGAGGCGATCGCCGCGCTGTGCGCCGAGGCGGTGGGCTGCATGCAGGCGATGCAGGAGCTGACGCTGGAATACCTGAAGACGCGCAAGCAGTTCGGCCGGCCGATCGGATCGTTCCAGGTGCTGCAGCACCGTTCCGTCGATATGCTGGTCGCGCTGGAGCAGGCGTGCAGCATGGCACTGTTCGCTGCGCTTGCGGTCCAAGAACCGGACGCGCGGGAGCGGCGGAAGTCGATCGCTGCGGCCAAGGTGCAGATCGGCCGCTCGGCCAAGCATATCGGGCAGGAGGCGATCCAGCTTCACGGCGGCATCGGCATGACGATGGAGTACGCGGTCGGCCATTATTTCAAGCGCCTCACGATGATCGAGCAGCTCTACGGCGACACCGACTGGCACCTTGGTTTCTTGGCGCGCAATGGCGGTCTGTTCCCCAAGGCGGCGTGAGGCCTGAGGCACGGCGCCGCACGCTGCAGGGAGAACGTCATGATGCGGTTCGCGCGCAGAACCGTGCTGCACAGCCTGGGCGTCGCTGCGCTGCGGCCGGCGGGCGGGGGCGGCGCATCGGCTGCGGAGCCCGCGATGCGGCGGGTCCGGCCCGACGATCCGGACTGGCCGCCGCCCGCGCGGTGGGAGGAGCTGAACCGGGCGGTCGGCGGACGGCTGATCAAGGTCAGCC
>DASQVN010000353.1:0-2733 GCA_035640755.1 Rhodopila sp. | reverse complement strand
CCGCGGGCATGCAACGTACGACCGAACCGTTCCGGCCGCCGAGTTAGATCACGGCGCCCACTGCCACCCGCTGGCGAAGACGCCGATGTAGGCAAGCAGGAACAGCAGCCAAAACGCAGTGGGTATGGCACCGATGATGGTGCCGGCCAATGCCATCCCGAAGCCGTCTTGTCCCGTGCGCTTGGTCTCACGCATCGCGATGACGCCGAAAATCACGCCGATGAAGGACGTTATGCCGCAGAACATCGCCAATGATGCCGCCGATACCGCCAGCGCCGCGATCGCCTTGCCGCTCGTGCCGGGGGGTTTGACGGGCCGATACGGGTCATAGCCGCCCGCGTAATAGCCAGGCGCCGCGGGATAGCCCGGGTATCCCGCGGGATACGGCGGCGGAAACCCCGGCGGCGGATAAGGCGGATAAACGGGTGGCGGCAAGCCTGCATCCGCCGGGTACTCGATCGGCGGATTCGAATCCGGCTGTCGCGCAGCATTCTCCAGCGACGGATACTCGATGCCGCCGTACGCGCGCGACGGCTGCTCGGGTTCGCCGGACGTCATCGTCAACTACTCAACGCCACGACGAAGAAGATGAGGCCGACGATCAGCGACACCGCGCCGATCGCGATTCCCGCGATCGCCAGTCCATGGCCCTCCTCGCGGGATTGCTTGATCTGGTTCAGCGCGACGACGCCGAGCACGATCCCTGCGATCGAGCCCAGCCAACACAGGAACCCGACCAGCGACGCGACCAAGGACGCGATCGCGAACGCGTTCGTCTTCTGGGGCGTTGGGGCGTAGGCGGAGTACTCAGGAGCGGGATAACCGGTCGGCGGCGGGCCATAGCCTGCCGGTGGTGGGGGATAGCCGGGAGGCTGCGCCCCGTATTGCGGTGTGCCATACGGCGTCCCTACTGGCGGAGGCGTGCCGTACTGCGGCGTCCCCGCTGGCGGTGGCGCACCGTAGCCGGCCGCGCCGGGGTAGGGCGGCGGGTAGCCGGGCGGCGCGGCTCCTGGCGCGGGATATTCGGTCGGCTGGGAGTAGTCGAGTGGCGGAAAGGTCGGATAGCCCGGTTGCTGTGGATAGCTGGGCGCTTCGTACGCGGGCGGGGGCGAGTAAGTCGGGGGCGGGGTGTAGCCGGGCTGCTCGACTTGGTGCGTCGGCTCGTGTTGGCTGGGCTGGGCGGTGTCGGCAGGGTTGGCGGTGTCGGCAGACCTGGCAGGGCTGTCAGGTCTGTTTTCGGACTGCTCGATCGAGGGCGCTTCGTAGCCGCTGGACACGGGCTCCGAGGCTCCGCTGCTGGAGTCGGATGATGCCGTTTGGCCTGCGTCCTCGCCCGGATTTGTCATGCTGATCAACCTAGCGCAAGCGCAGGGCACCATTGCGGGCGTCGCAGCGTTGGTCCGGATGAGAGCAGCTAGCAGAATTCAGCCGCCCATTGAGGAGATGAACGACCGATGACCAGCCCGTTTCAGCCAGGACAGAACTCAGGCGCGAGGCCGGGAACCCCGGCTCCCGGGCGTGGGAGCCCGGCCGCCCTGCCGACCCCGCCGAAGGGCTGGCCGATCGGTTCGTATCCGACCTATGCCGAGGCGCAACGCGCAGTGGACTACCTGTCCGACCAACAGTTCCCGGTGCAGCAGGTGACCATCGTCGGTGTCGACTTGATGCAGGTGGAACGGGTTACCGGCAGGCTGACCTGGCCCAAGGTCCTCGGCGGCGGCGTGGTGACGGGAGCGTGGCTGGGCCTGTTCATCGGCCTGATCCTCGGTTTCTTCAGCCCCAGCCCGTGGGGAGCGCTGCTCACCGGCCTGATCGCGGGCGTGTTCTTCGGTTTGATCACCTCGGCCATCCCCTATGCGATGGCACGCGGCACAAGAGATTTCAGCTCGACGATGCAGCTTGTCGCCGGCCGCTATGACGTGCTGTGCGACCCGCAGAACGCTGAGCGGGGCCGGGATCTGCTGGCGCGCTTGACGATCTAGCGTCACCGCCGCGTGGGCCCACACGCAAGTAGGGGACGTGCACGCCGACACGCCGCTAATAGCTGGCAGTTTGCGCACGTTAGCGATTGAGTAACGGTGTGCGACGCGCGCGCCGAAAGTGTTGCAAATCACGCCTAACTGGCAATACGGTTTGCGCGCGGGAGGTTTCCCGGCGGAGCCGCCCCGGCGGCGACGTCAGACACGGACTTGGAGGCGTGTGGTGCGCGCTCGGCGGCTAGGTGCTGCGGCATTGGCCGCGCTGACGACGGCGTCAACAGTGGCCGCGTGTGGTTCGGCCGGCGGCGGACTGGTGATCAATTACTACACGCCGGCAAACGAGGCGCAGACGTTTACCGCCGTTGCCAAGCGCTGCAACGAAGAACCCAACGGCCGCTTCACCATCCACCAGGTGAGCTTGCCGAAGGGCGCCGATGACCAACGTTTGCAACTGGCTCGGCGGCTCACCGGCAACGACAAGACGCTGGACGTGATGGCGCTGGACGTGGTGTGGACCGCCGAGTTCGCCGAGGCGGGTTGGGCTCTGCCGCTTTCGGACGATCCGTCCGGCCAGGCCGAGGCCGACGCCAAGAACAACACGCTGCCCGGGCCTCTGGAAACTGCCACATGGCAGGGCAAGCTCTACGCCGCGCCGATCACGACAAACACCCAATTGCTTTGGTATCGAGCCGATTTGATGGAAGAACCGCCCAAGACATGGGATGCCATGGTGGCCGAGGCGACCCGGTTGCAC
>DASQVN010000352.1:0-3063 GCA_035640755.1 Rhodopila sp. | reverse complement strand
GCCATCTGCGCACCCAACGCGCCGCCAACGGCCGGCACTCGACCCAATCCCCCGACTGCCCGTAACCCATAGGACGCGCGCATGAACATACACGAGTACCAGGCCAAGGAGCTGCTGAAGCGCTACGGCGTGACAGTGCTGCAAGGCCACGTCGCCTGGACACCGGAGGAAGCCGAGGCGGCGGCGGCCAAGCTGCCCGGCCCGGTCTACGTGGTGAAGTCGCAGATCCACGCTGGCGGCCGCGGCGCCGGCCGCTTCGCCGACGACCCGAACGGCAAGGGCGGCGTCCGCCTCGCCAGGTCCCCCGCCGAGGTCAAGGCCGCCGCCGAGGCCATGATCGGCCACACCCTCATCACCAAACAGACCGGCCCCGCCGGCCGCCCCGTCCGCCGCGTCTACGTCGAGGCCGGCTGCGACATCGCGCGCGAACTCTATCTTTCCCTGCTGGTTGACCGCCTCTCCGGCCGCGTCGCCATCATCGCCTCCACGGAAGGCGGCATGGAGATCGAGGAGGTCGCCGCCACCCATCCCGAGAAGATCCTGCGCGCCTCGGTCGATCCCGCCTCCGGCATCTCCGGGTTCCACAGCCGCAAGCTCGCCGCCGGCCTCGGCCTGACTGGCAAGCAGGCCAGCACCTTCGGCATGTTTGTCACCGCCCTCTACTCCGCCTTCGTCGCCCTCGACTGCGCGATCATCGAGATCAACCCCCTCGTCGTGACCGGCGCGGGAGATATCGTCGCGCTCGACGCCAAGGTCAGCTTCGACGACAACGCGCTGTTCCGCCATCCCGACCTGCAGAAACTGCGCGACGAGTCCGAGGAAGACCCCAAGGAACTCGAAGCCGCCAGGTTCGAGCTGAACTACGTCGCGCTCGACGGCAATATCGGCTGTATGGTCAACGGCGCCGGCCTGGCGATGGCGACCATGGACATCATCAAGCTGTTCGGCATGGCGCCCGCCAACTTCCTCGACGTCGGCGGCAGCGCCACCAAGGAACGCGTCACCGCCGCCTTCAAGATCATCCTCTCCGACCCCAACGTCGAGGGCATCCTGGTCAACATCTTCGGCGGCATCATGCGCTGCGACATCATCGCCGAGGGCGTCGTCTCCGCCGCCCGCGAAGTCCAGCTCTCCGTCCCCCTGGTCGTCCGCCTCGCCGGCACCAATGTCGAACTGGGCAAGCAGATCCTCGCCCGGTCCAACCTGCCGATCGTCCCTGCCGACAACCTGGCGGATGCCGCCGAGAAAATTGTCAAAGCCGTGAAGGAGGCTGCATAGATGGCCGTTCTGGTCAACGCCGAGACCAAAGTCATCTGCCAGGGCTTCACCGGCCAGCAGGGCACCTACCACTCCGAACAGGCCATCGCCTACGGCACGAAGATGGTCGGCGGCGTCACGCCCGGGAAGGGCGGCACCATCCACCTCGGCCTGCCGGTCTTCGACACCGTCGCCGAATGCCGCGAGCGGACCGGCGCCGACGCCTCCGTCATCTACGTCCCGCCGCCGTTCGCCGCCGACGCGATCCTGGAGGCGATCGACGCCGAGTTCCCGCTGATCGTCTGCATCACCGAGGGCATTCCGGTGCTCGATATGGTGAAAGTGAAGCGCGCCCTGACGGGCTCGAGGTCCCGCCTGATCGGTCCCAACTGCCCCGGCGTCATCACCCCTGACGCCTGCAAGATCGGCATCATGCCAGGCCACATCCACAAGCGTGGCAGTGTCGGCATCGTCTCCCGCTCCGGCACCCTGACCTATGAGGCGGTCGCCCAGACCACCGCCGCGGGCCTCGGCCAGAGCAGTTGCGTCGGCATCGGCGGCGACCCGGTGAAGGGCACCGAGTTCATCGAGGTGCTGGAGATGTTCCTTGCCGACCCTGAAACGAAGCAGATCGTCATGATCGGCGAGATCGGCGGCCAGAGCGAGAGCGACGCCGCCGAATTCCTGGCGCAGAGCAAGGTGAAGAAGCCCACCGTCGGCTTCATCGCCGGCGCCGCGGCCCCGCCCGGCCGCCGCATGGGCCACGCCGGCGCCGTCATCAGCGGCGGCAAGGACACCGCCGCCGCCAAGATGGAGGCAATGCGCGCCGCCGGCATCCACGTCGCCGACAGCCCCGCCGCCCTCGGCGACACGATGCTGGAGGTGCTGAAAGGGTAGGGGTCCGCCATGCGCAATGGCCGCGGCTTCCCTGCATTCCGTTCCGTAACCGTCATGGCCGCCCCAACGGCCCCGGACCTGACCCGGGGATCGGCGGCCCTCTACACACTGTTCCGTGACCGTCATGGCCGCCCTTGAGGCGGCCATCTACGCACTGGCCGTCACGCCGACATTGCCACCAACCGCACCCAACGCCTCACGTCAGCGCATAAAGCCACCCAAGCAGGCTCGCCATCGCGCCGCGGATCAAGCTGACGATGCTCGTCCCGGAGCGGATCGGTGCGGCCCAGAACCAATGAAGGATGGTGCCCCAGGAGGCACGTGAACGCGGCCCGATTGCCAGCCAGGACCCGCACCGATACGCTCCAACCGGGAACGACCAGGCCCGGATTTCAGGGAACGAGGCACACATCATGTCCGCCGATCCAAACCGCCTGATTCTAACAGGGGAAAATCCCTTCATTCGCCTGAGCGAAACCGATGGCGGCCCCGTCACCACCAATGCCAGCTTCTGGCGCATCCTCCTCTCCCCCGCCGGCCCCGGCCACGTGCTGTATCTGCGGAGCGAGCTGACCCAGGACCGGTGGCGCATCTATGCCGACAACATCACCATGGCGCGCTGGCTGCAGAAGACCGTGCAGGGAATGCTCAACGCTGAGCTGGCGGACACGTCCATCCCGGTGACCGATGCAACGTTCAGCCGGTCCGGCGATGCCCGCGATTTCTGGACCGAGCGGCTCGCCGCGCACGGCGAGGATATCGCGCTGACCTGGCATGACATCGGCGAGCCGCTGCTGATCCAAACCCAGCCGGGCCCGCCGCCGGCACGCAAGTACGGGGTCTGCACCGTGCTGATCCCCGCCCTTGGCGCTCGGTTGACGGTGAACGGGACAGCCGCGAGGGGGCGCC
>DASQVN010000351.1:0-12930 GCA_035640755.1 Rhodopila sp. | reverse complement strand
TTTTCCGGTGCAGTACTGGATACAACCAGTGCACAGGCGATCAACAACGCGCCGGTCCTTCGGATGGCTGCAGGTCAATCCATCGCCTTCGAAAGCTCGAATAGCAATCGCCTTCTGTATGACAGTGCCACTAATACCTTGCGCTGGTATCAGGGCACAATGTCCTATCCGGTCGGGAGGGGCATTACTGTCGGATGGCAGAATGTCTATGCCAACTCCGCCACGCTGCCGAATTACATCGCCGGCAATATCGTTTTCCTGATTGGGACATCTCCCTATACGATCACACTCCCGCCCGCCAACATGGTTGCAGCCGGAACCGGGTTTACGTTCTCAGTGCTGGGGTCTGGTGCGGTCAGCATCAGTCCAAGCGGACAGGATTCGATCGATACCGGCAACATACAGCTTCACACGAATGATCGCTATCATATTGTCTCAGACGGTGTCTCGGCATGGCGGGAGATTTTCTGGACCAACGCAGTTTCGCCACGGTTCGTAGGTCCCATGGTCCTGGCTTCCTATACCGTGGCTAACCTGCCCTCGGGCGTGAGTGCAGGAGCCAAAGCGTTCGCCTCAAACGGACGTAAGCCGAACGAAGCCGCCGGCGCCGGGACGGGGGTTGAGGTGTTTTTCGACGGTCAGCGGTGGATTTCATCGTGCTCCGGCACTGTCGTGGCCGCCTGATCAGGATATTGGGACACAGATATGCCCACAATAACGCAACTTCCTGCGGCGACCTCCGTTACGCCTGCCGATGCCATGCCTATCAGCCAGGGCGGAACAACGCGAGCGGTTCTGGTCGGGGATCTTCTGGCCTCGACGCAAGCTGCAATCACGATTCAGTCTCCTTCCCTGCTTGGGCGGACAAGTCTTGGCGCCGGGATGCCCGAGCAGGTTTCGGCCGGAGTTGGCCTGAAGCTGAGCGATGGCGTGCTGTCAGCGAACGGCAGCGATCACGCGAGCTTTCCCGCAGCGACGAGCCTGACCAGCGACGCCGCGCTTGTCATTTCGCAGCAAGGCAATCCAATGCTCTTGCCGGTATCAATGCTGCGCGGGCTGTTCTCGGCGGGGCAAAACGTCACGATTTCCCCGTCAGGGACCATCTCGGCCGCCGTTGGAGCTGGTTCGTCGGGTGGGACAGGATTCGGCAGCGCCATTGGTGCGTTGTCAGTGGTCGGAACAGTATCTGCACAGGATCTTGTGCCCGTCAGCCATGCCGGGCTGGACTGCGCCATTTCTTATGGCAATCTGATTAATGGCGTGACCATCGACCAAGCATCCATAGCCATGGCTGTCAACGACAGCGACACGATGTGGGTGGCGCAAGGCACCAACGTGATGGCCAGCCAGACCTTCGCCGCCATCTGGGCCTGGATTGCCGGGAAGCTGCTGACCTTCAAGATGCCAGTCGTCGAGGTTATCGCCAGCACAAATCTTGAGGCGGCGGTTCATAATGGACGGCTGCTGATCTGCAGCCAACCGATTACACGGTTCAGTATCGTGTTTCGGGCAGCAGCACGTGGACCGCGACGTCGCCCATTGTCGGCACGACAACTTACCAGATCACCGGCCTTCAGGCGGGAACCGCTTATGATGTCACGATCCAGGCCAACAATGCCAGCGCCAGCGGACCGGTATCGGCTGTTCTGACCAACTCAACGGTGACGTGACCGCAGTGTAGACACCGGCCGTACCTCAGATCGTGAAT
This sequence comes from Rhodopila sp., assembly GCA_035640755.1. Taxonomy (GTDB): domain Bacteria; phylum Pseudomonadota; class Alphaproteobacteria; order Acetobacterales; family Acetobacteraceae; genus Rhodopila. The sequence continues at coordinate 11,222 of DASQVN010000351.1, read as the reverse complement.
TTGTCCGCAGCCGCGACATCGCGTAGCTCAATACAGCTCACGTGGTCAACAACAGGCGGCACAGAAATCAACTTTAACGCGCAGTATCGAGTTACGGGCACATCCAGTTGGACCACATTGTCTGAAATCACTGGGACAAGCCAAATCATTTCACCCCTCCAGGCGTCGACTGGTTATGACTTCGCAGTCGCTGGCGCCAACACTGCAGGAACCGCCCCTGGTCTGCGACGGTTACGGCCACGCCCCCGCAACCTCACAACCCGTGAGCACAATCACCTGGAACGTTGCTCTTAGCGGAACGTACACGCACGGCAGTAGCGCAATTGGCGTACATGCGCAGGTAAACCCGGCCTCCTCCCCAATTCAGTTCGGCTTTTTGACATCAGCGACGACGACGCCGACGAGCTGGACGGAGGCAGCACTGGTCAATGCCAATCTATGGGGCGCGTATGTGGCAACACCGTCCATGCCCGGCACGTGGTACGTATGGGCCGAGGGTCTGGATGGCAGTGCCTGGTGCGTAAATACGAATGCATCCACAGTGCAGTGACATGGCCGTTGTTCTTGTTGGCCCTAATGCCATCACGAACGTCGAACCGCGCCCAGTTTGAACCGTGCCGGGCTTGCCGAAGGCAGGTTGGTTTGAGCTAGGGACATAGCCAGTTCGTTCAGTTGTTCATAGTAGCGTGCCTCGGCTTCGGCGGACGGGATGTTGCTGATCGGCCCGAGCGGGCAGCGATTGTTGAACCACCCCCATTCGAGTGTGGCGAATTCCACCGCGTGGACGTTTCGCCACGACCCGCGCTGCCAGATCAGCTCGGTCTTGAACAGGCCGATGACGGTTTCGGCAATAGCATTATCGTAGGAATTGCCGATTCTGCTGACCGAGGGCTCAATGCTTGCTGCGGCCAAGCGTTCAGTGTAGCGGATTGAGACACCCTCGGCTGCTACGATCGCCATGATGTGCCAGCCTCTTTCCATGTAAGGGCCGCTGCTCATAGAGCACTTGTTCGAGCGCATCAAGGACGAAAAGCTGGTTTCGGCTAATCAAGCCCCCGCCTGCCGACGATCTGTTGGGCGAAGACGTCGATGACGAAGGCAGTGTAGACGAAGTTTTGGCTAACGCCGGTACGGCAATGGCAGCAACAGCCGGATCGGCAGCTTCATTAATACATTCTGATCGCGTATAATGACCATCGCGCCGGGGGCGTGATCGACAATCATCTCCCGGCACGCCCCGCAGGGGGAAACGACCGCCAATTCGCGGTCTTCCTCTTCGGGCTTGGGGTGACGAACCGCGACAATGGTCTCAATCGAGCCGTTGCCATCCAGAATGGCGCGCCCGAGCGCGATAGCCTCGGCGCAAATGGCAAGCCTGCCGACGGTGGCGCCGATGTGGATGCCGGTCCAGATCCGGCCATCCTTCGACCGGATCGCTGCGCCTACGGTATGCCAGAATGTGCGGTAATGCTTTTCCAGAACCCGATTGGCGGCTTCGATCAGTTCATGATCCTCAGCCGCGAGGGCGACTTCCGGTACAGCAGCAGCCTCACTCGGCCGCTTCAGCTTCCTCTGCGTCATCCGACACCATCATCGCATTCGCGACGATGCCGGATTGCTCCCGTATCTTTGCCTCAATCGCGTCCGCAATGGCACGATGCTCCCGTAAAAACTGTTTGGCATTCTCGCGTCCCTGTCCGATCCGCTGGCTATCGTAACTGAACCACGCACCGGATTTTTCCACAACGCCAGCTTTCACACCAAGATCAAGCAATTCACCCACCCGACTGATGCCTTCGCCATACATAATGTCGAATTCAACCTGGCGGAACGGCGGCGCGAGCTTATTCTTGACCACTTTCACGCGTGTTTGGTTGCCGACAACCTCATCACGCTCCTTAATCTGCCCGATACGGCGGATTTCCATACGTGTCGAAGCATAGAACTTCAGCGCATTACCACCCGTGGTTGTTTCCGGGTTACCGAACATCACGCCGATCTTCATGCGGATCTGATTCAGGAAGATCAGCATGCAGTTGCTGCGGCTGACGCTACCTGTGATCTTGCGCAGAGCTTGGCTCATGAGCCGAGCATGCAGACCCATGTGGCTGTCGCCCATCTCTCCTTCCAGTTCGGCCCGCGGTACCAATGCGGCCACACTATCCACCACCAGAACGTCGATCGCGCCTGACCGCACCAGTGTGTCGGCAATCTCCAAGGCTTGCTCACCTGCGTCCGGCTGGCTGATCAGCAAGTTATCGACGTCCACCCCCAGCTTCCGTGCGTAGGTCGGATCGAGGGCATGTTCCGCGTCCACAAATGCGCAGGTGCCGCCGCGGCGTTGTGCTTCCGCGATCGCGTGTAGCGCCAGCGTTGTCTTGCCCGAGCTTTCCGGGCCGTAGATCTCGATAATGCGCCCGCGCGGCATGCCGCCGATCCCCAGGGCCAGATCGAGCCCAAGTGACCCGGACGGGATAACCTCGATCTGATCATCGCCGGTCCGAGCTCCCATACGCATGATTGAGCCTTTGCCGAAGGCCCGCTCTATCTGCGCCATCGCGGCATCAAGCGCCTTGCTCTTTTCCATCCCGTCCATCCTAATCCTGTCTGTGGGCCTTCAAACTACACGCAAAAGATGCAATTACGCAACTTAAGCTGGTAGCTTTCAAGCGGGTTTTTTCACACGTCCGTCTGCAATATGTTCTCACCAGCGCCGGCCAGCAAGAACTTTTTATGAACGTTGCCATTGTGCATCTGCGGAATCAGCTCAACCTTGGCCGTTCCCGCTTCAAGCGCCATACATAGGCGATAATCTCTGCCACCGCCCGAAAATGTTCGGCCGGTATTTCCGTATCCAGCTCAAGCCGGTGCAGGGCACGCGCGAGCGGAGGGTTGGAGACGATAGGCACCCCGGCGGTCTCGGCGACTTCCCTGATCTTGGTTGCCACACGGTCGGTGCCCTTGGCGACCACCCGCGGCGCTGCATTTGATGCACGATCATAGGCCAGAGCGACCGCATAATGCGTTGGATTGGTGACGATGACGGTGGCTGTCGGCACCTTGGTCATCATTCGCCGACGAGCGCGAGCGTAACCGATCCGGCGAATACGGGCCTTGACGTGCGGATTGCCCTCCTGTTCTTTGAACTCATCGCGGATATCCTGCTTCGTCATACGCAGACTCTTGGCATGATGATATAGTACCCAGAGCAGGTCCCCCCCAGCGATAACCCCCTGCACTAACAGCGTCGCGTAAAGCACATGCGTCAGGGCTCGGCCCAGGTCTTGCGGCAAGGTGTGCATATCCTGCAGCGGCCATCGAGCCAGGGTGCGCAGGTCGGATCGTGTCACGACAAACAAGGCCGATCCAAAGGCCGCCAGTTTCGTGAGAGACTTCAGCAACTCCACAAGCCCATTGGTCCCGAAGATCCGCCTGAGTCCGTCGGACGGGCTCACGCGGCTTATTTTGGGGCTTAACCCGCCCAGATGCAGCAGCCCCCGCGTCTGGACCAGAATAGCAATCGATCCGCCGAGCGTCGCCGCAGCCGCCGGCAGCCATGCAGCGTTGCCCAGACCAAGCAAGATCGACCACCACAGGTCTTTAGCGAGAACATCCTCGGCGCCGGCCTGCTGGATCAGTGATGCCAGCCTTCTCACCCAGATTTCAAACATGCTCGGGGCATAGTAGGTCAGCACCATTACCGCAGCGGCAAGGCTTCCAAACGTTCCGAGTTCACGAGAGATGGCAAGCTGCCCAGCCTCACGCGCCCGTTCAAGACGCCGTGGCGTTGCGGCTTCTGTGCGATCGCCACCAGGATGCTCCTCCTCCGCCACGGGTCAGCGACTACTCGGCAGATTGAGCAGGATGGTTTCAGCTCTGTCGCACCAGGCGAGCACGATGGTCTCCCCCGCGACGATCAGTATTGCAAAGCCGGCCAGCAACTGTCCGGGCATCGAGACGAAGTAGATCTGCATGCGCGACACCAGCCGGGACAGTATGCCGACCGCGACCTGCCAGACCAGGCCCGCCACGAGGAACGGCGTCGCAAGTTGAACCGCCAGCGCGAGGCTGGCACTAGCGGCGGCAAGCACAGTTTGCACACCATCGGCTGACGGCAGCACGTGCCCCGGCGGCACAATCTCGAACAAGCCGCGCAAGGCCAACAAGGGCAGCTGAAATAGCCCGGTGACAAGGAAAAGCAGTGGCGCCACCAACTCGAACAGCTTGCTAAGCGCGGTGGCCTGCGGCCCCAGTTCCGGATCGGGCTGGAGCACGCTGGCCAGACCGGTCAGATAGGCTATGATCTGCGCCATCATCGGCAGCGCCAGCGCTGCCTGCCGCGCAACCCAGCCGAACCAGAGACCGGTGGCAACGTCACTCGCAACCATCAGCCCTAGATCGAGGCCGGCATTCGGAAGCGGCGGCATCAGCGGACGCACGGTCGGCAGCATCAGAACGGTCAATCCGAGCGCTAGCCCGATACGCGGCATGGACGGGATGACACCCTCCCCGAGTCCCGGCAGCAGCGCCATCATTGCTCCAATACGCGCCAGGACCAGCACGAACACCGGCGCCCATTCCAACAGCATTGATGGCGACACGATCAGGTGCCGCCGACCGCGACGACATGATCGAACACCCGCCGTGCGAAATCACCCAGCGTGGACGCCATGTAGGGGCCCAGCACGATCAGCGCGAAACCGATTGCGGCCAGTTTCGGCAGAAACGCCAGTGTCGCCTCATTGATTTGGGTGATCGCCTGGATGAACGACACCGCAAGCCCGATCACCAACGCGATTCCCAGCACCGGCAATCCGAGTTTGACGATCACGACCATGCAATCATGCAGCAGCGCTGCAACGTCGGTCGCGGTCATCGCTCAAATCGGCATCTTCATGATATCCTGGTATGCCGCCACGACGCGGTCGCGGATCGCGGTGGCTGTCTGCAATGTCATCTCGGCGTGCGAAAGCGCGGTCACGACCGCGGTCAGGTTGCCGCCACCGGCAATCGCGGTCGCGGCCTGGGCTTCGGCATTCTGGCCAACCGCAAGTCCCTGTTGAACCGCTTGGGCCACCGTGTCGCCGAAGCTTGATGACGATGCCCCTGTCGGGTCAGACATCACCCCGCGCGGGGCGCGGTTGTAGGCATCGGCGGCAGTTGATGGTGTGATGACAATTGTCGGAATTGTGGTCATTTCAGAATATCCAGGGTTCGACTAAGCATTCCACGGGTCGCCTGCATGACCGAAAGGTTGGCGCTGTAGCTCCGTTCGGCTTCCCGCATATCCATCATTTCAATGAAGCTGTTTACATTCGGCAGTTTGACATACCCTTGGGCGTTCGCAGCTGGGTTAGATGGGTCGTACTTCAGCGGCAGATCACTGTTATCCGTACCGATCTGCTTGATCTGCACCTTCTCGACACCCGTCACCTTGTCCAATACGCTTTCGAATGTGGCTGTCTTCCGACGATAGGCGTCGGCACCGGGCGATGAGCCCGTGGTGTCCTGATTGGCAATATTCTGTGCGATGACGCGCAGGCGCGCCGTCTGCGCGTCCATGCCGGCTGCGGAGACGTCCAGCGCTTGATTCAGATCAGTTGCCATCGTCAGCTCGACCGTCCAAGCGCCATGGACAGCATGCCAGCGTATTTCTTCCAGATCGTCGTTACCATCGACTGCATTGTTTCGGTATCTGCAACTTTCATCAGTTGCGCCTCGAGCGCGACACCGTTGCCATCGATCGAGCGGCTTGACGGCACGTCCTTGACCGATGGAACGCTACTGGCTTGGCTCGTGCCGGCCAGGTGCGATGCTTGCGTACGAGTGGGCGCCAACACGCCATGCCCCGAAAGTAGCTTGTCGAACGATTCGACGTCGCGCGCCTGATAGCCGGGCGTGTTGGCGTTGGCGATATTGGACGCGAGCACATTCTGCCTGGAAGCAGTCCAGGCGAGACGCTTTCCCGCTAGATCGAACAGATTGGCATGGGATGTGATCATGCCGCCAATCTGACTGGTACTTCCTAACGAATGGTTAACATCCAATTTTAACGATTTGTTAACTAACCGCACGCAACAGTGTGCGCATGCAGACGCCCCCATTCGGCCGCCTCACAGCAGCGATCACCCTGTACCCGGACGGGCCGGCATGATACACGATATCACCTGGATCACGCCGGTCCTGGCGGTGACAGCGATCCCATTAGCCGCCGTGCTGGTGCGTTATCTGCGCGGCCGTGGTCTGCTGACCCCGCCGACTGCATCGCGCGTCCTGCGCCTGGAGGAAACCGTCGCACTCGATCCACGGCGCCGTCTGCACCTGGTGACCTGCGGCGGCAGACGGCTGATCGTTCTGACAGGCGGACCGCAAGACATCTCCATCGGTTGGCTGCCCGAGGCATGAAGCGCGCAGCCATTATCGCAGTGAGCGTGCTGTTCCCTGTAGCGGCGCATGCCCAGTCGTTGGCGATCGACCTCGGCTCTGCTGGTCAAGCCGGCACCACGGCCCGCATCGTCCAACTCATGGCGTTGGTGACCGTACTATCGCTCGCCCCGAGCCTACTGGTGATGACGACAGCCTTCACCCGGATCATCATCGTGCTTTCGTTGCTCCGCAGCGCGCTCAGCACGCAAGGCACGCCACCGAACACGGTCCTGATCGGGCTTGCGCTATTCCTTTCGTTCTTCGTCATGGAGCCGGTACTGAATCGGGCATGGACAGACGGCATCCAGCCCATGACGCAAGGCGAATTGTCAGAGATTGACGGCCTGACGAAGGCGGCAGAACCGTTCCATGCCTTCATGGCCGCGACCGCGCGGCCGGGCGACGTTCGGTTCTTTGCAGATCTCGGTCACGTGCCGGCCCCCAATGACCCAGCCGCAGCGCCCTGGCGAATCCTGATTCCAGCCTTTCTGGTCTGCGAGCTGCGCCGCGCGTTTGAGATGGGGTTCCTGCTCTATCTGCCATTTCTGATTATCGATGTCGTGGTCGCCAGCATCCTCATGAGCCTTGGCATGATGATGCTGCCGCCCGCCACGGTGTCACTCCCAATCAAGCTGATCTTCTTCGTGCTGATTGATGGTTGGCGGCTGATCGCCGGCAGCCTGGTGCAGAGCTTCCCATCGGGCTGACAGAAGCCCGATCAGCACCGGCAACGAAATCGGTGATATCAGTGGACTGACAACGGCACCATCTCATGCTGCATAACCACAGCTGCCGCAATGTCACGGCTGCCTGCGACAGCCATCGGCGTGCCGTCAGCCGCATGAATCGCAATGCCCTGCATGCCGTTGATCGTTATCGGCTTCAAATAGGCAATATGGGAAACACCCAAGGCAGCAAGCTGCTCCTCGGAAATGTGGCGTATGTCCATGACGGTCGCATTGTTCAACGGGGTCACGGAAGCGCTGGATGGATTCTCCGACTTAACGTCCATGATCATACACTCCTTTTACTGAGACAGCCTGAGCTTCAGCACTGCCTTCTGACTTTGCAGTCGTGGGCGCAACAGCTCGCGCGCCGGGGTTGTGCGCCTATCGCTCCGCCTTCCCGTCCACAACCGCTGGTGCATCAGCCCCATTCGAACACGCCACGGCCCTACCTGCGCTGCGGGTGATCGGAATGGTCTTTACCTTCACTTCGGGCTGCGGCTTCGCCAGATCAATATGCAGCAGCCCGTTGTCCAGCCATGCGCCCCGTACTTCGATGCCTTCTGCCATGACGAACGTGCGCTGGAACTGTCGGGCCGCGATGCCCCGATGCAGAAAAATGCGCCCCTGACTGTCATCCGATTGCCGGCCACGAATGACCAATTGGTTATCCTCCTGCGTAATCTGCAGGTCATCCATCGTGAAACCGGCAACCGCTAGCGTAATCCGCAAGCTGGACGGGCTGACCTGCTCGATATTATAGGGTGGATACCCATCGGACGAGGTTTTGGACGCGCGCTCGAGCATCTGCTCGAGATGGTCAAACCCCAGGAACAGCGGCGAAGTAAACATACGTGTCGTCATGGCCCCCTCCGGTGAGCGAAGCATCGTCAGGGACCCGTTGCGGCATCCTTGACGACCCGAAATTTGGCATGGCGTCCGTCACTTGCAAGAGGTTTCTGTTCCGATAGGCTCCCAACGGAAGCTGCTCGGCGTTGATCCGGCGCAACCCCGCCGCTAAATCCATGTCGACATGAGCCATTCCTCAGATACAACCGTGATCGAAAAGCTGCCGATCCTGGTCGCGCCCCATCCAGCCCTGAAGACCCGCGCGCGCGAGGTGCAGCCGGCCGATTCGGATGTCGTGCGCGACCTGATACCGCGGATGTTCGCGGCGATGTACGCGGCGCCCGGTATCGGCTTGGCAGCCCCGCAGGTGAACCGTTGTCTGCGCCTTGTCGTCATCGACCTGATGCCGAACGACAAGCAGGAACCCTACAGCCTGATCAACCCGGAGATCGTCGCTGCGAGCACCGAACTCGCAACGCGGGAGGAAGGCTGCCTATCCCTACCCGGCCAATACGCTGACATCACCCGTCCAGCCCGGGTCAAGGTCCGCTATCTGGACCCGACCGGCGCGAAGCGCGAAATCGAGGCAGATGGGCTTATGGCAGCCTGCCTTCAGCATGAGATCGACCACCTTAACGGCATCCTGTTCGTCGATCATCTTTCGGCCTTGAAGCGCAACATGATCATGCGCCGCTTGGCCAAGGAGCGGCGTCAGAAGCAGGATGACAGGAAGCAATAGCCTGATGCGTATCGCCTTCATGGGCAGCCCTGACTTCGCGGTGCCAGCCCTGCGGGCACTGCACAAGTCCGGACACGACATCGCAGCCGTCTACTGTCAGCCGCCCCGCCCTGCCGGCCGGGGCCATGCTGTCCACCATTGTCCGGTCCACACCGCTGCCGAAGCGCTTGGGCTTCCGGTGCGCACACCGGTTAGACTGCGCCAGGACCTTGACGCTCAGGCTGCCTTCCGGGCGCTCGGTCTCGATGCTGCGGTTGTTGCGGCCTACGGCCTGATCCTGCCACAGACAATGCTCGATGCGCCGCGCCGCGGTTGTCTGAACATCCACGCCAGCCTGCTCCCGCGCTGGCGCGGCGCCGCCCCAATCCAGGCGGCGATTCTGGCCGGCGATTCCAGGACGGGTGTAACCATCATGCAAATGGATGCCGGCCTCGATACCGGAGCCGTGCTGTTATGCGATAGCGTTCCCATCACCGCCGAGACCACGGCTGGGATGTTGTATGACCAATTGGCCCGGATGGGCGCGCGGCTGATCCTCTCGGCGCTCGCCGATCCGCCGCGGCCAGTTCCGCAGGATGACAATGATGCAACTTATGCACCGAAACTGACCAAAGCTGATGGTCGAATCGATTGGACCAGATCGTCCGAGCAGATCGAGCGCCAGATCCGGGCGTTCGATCCCTGGCCGGGGACCTACACAACCCTGTCCGGCAAGCCGCTCAAGATCCTGTCCGCTCAAATGGTCAGCAGCATCGGTCCACCTGGCACCGTGCTCGACAATGCCTTGACTGTGGCCTGCGGCGGAGGGGCAATCCGCATCCGTCGCCTGCAGCTCGCCGGCCGGGTGGCGCTGGACACCGAAGCATTTCTGCGCGGCCACCCCATCCGGGCCGGCACCGTCCTGGGATCATGACCCGCTGGGCCCTGCTGCTGGAATATGACGGCCGCCCGTTCGTTGGCTGGCAGCGCCAGGCAACCGGCCTGTCGATCCAGGAAGTGCTGGAGAATGCCGCCGCCCGCCTGAACGCGGGCGCCCCGGTCGCCAGCATCGTCGCGGGCCGGACCGATGCCGGCGTCCATGCCACCGGTCAGGTCGCCCATATCGATCTTCTGCCCGATCACCAGCCCCGCGCCGTCCGCGACGCGCTGAACTTCCATATGAAGCCGCATCCCGTTGTCGTACTGCGCGCCGTTGCGGTGCCCCAGGACTGGAGTGCCCGTTTCTCCGCCAATCTCCGCGTCTATCGCTACCGCATCCTCAATCGTCGCAGTCGCCCCGCGCTTGACGCCGGCCGTGTCTGGCATGTCGCCGCACCTTTGGACGCCGCTGCCATGCACGAGGCAGCACAGCGCCTGATCGGCCGGCACGATTTCTCGTCCTTCCGCGCGGCCTCTTGCCAGGCGAACTCGCCCGTGCGCACCTTGGCCCGCCTGGATGTCGTCCGTTGTCACGACATCATCGAAATCGCCGCCGTGGCCCGCAGCTTTCTGCATCACCAGGTCCGCAATTTCGCCGGCACCCTGAAGCAGATCGGCGAAGGCCGCTGGCCGGTCGAGCACATCACCACCATCTTAAACACCCGCGACCGCGCTGCCGCAGGCCCTACCGCCCCGCCTGAGGGACTCACCCTGGTTGGTGTCGGCTATCCGAAGTCACCCTTCCAGGATCACGAACCAAGCATCACCGCAAGCGCAGCGAGCGTAATTCCGATCGCCTGATCCAGCACAACCATCCAGGCCGCCGGAAATCCGCCAATCCCCAGGCCCAGCCGAATGGCATACCATTCCAGCCATAGGGCCCAGCCGATCATGATCAGTTCGCACGCCTGATCCGCGATCGGCGGCACGCCGAACAGGCCGGGAACTGCGCCAATGACGACCAGCAATCCCTCGACGACGTTGCACCAGTTCCACAAAGCAATGAAGCGGCCCCACCGCTCCGCCCGGCCCACGATGGGTGCGAGCCTGTACGTCACCTCCACGAAGATCAGCCAGCCCAGGCCGAACGTGATCAGCTCCCGCGCTGCCAGATGTCCGGGGTTGGAGGGGATTCCCGACACCGCCCATGAGATCAGCAGCCGACAGATCACGGATGGCACACAGAACAGCATGGCCCAGAAGCTGCGCACGGCGCTGACCCGGTCTCCTGGAACCAGCAGCACGCCATCTGCCCGCCCGCGCGCGAGCCGCAAGGCGGCATAAAGCCCTGTTGTCACGGCTGCCATGGCAGTCATGCGATCTGGCTCGCCAGCAGATGTGGCCCGACGACCGCCACCGCGGTTCCCAGATTGACCACCAGCACCAGCAGTGCGGCCCGGCCACCTGATAGGCCGAGCGCCTTGCGGGCGAGGAACCAGTGCAGCCAGAGCCCGTAGGCGACCAAGCAAGCGACCAGGGCTGAACTGGCAACCGCCTCTCTCATCCCCGCATTGATAGCGATACTAAGGGGCACCATCACCAAACACGCGACGAACGGCAGGATC
>DASQVN010000350.1:0-3384 GCA_035640755.1 Rhodopila sp. | reverse complement strand
GGCCGGCCGCCGAGCCGGCCATCTGCGCTGCACCGGTGGTGCGTGGATGGCCGGGTCGAGCACGGCCATGACGGGTACGCAACGCCGAAAGCAGCAAATTTTCCCGCCCCGTGCTTATACCAGCGGCCCGAAGGATTGACCGTTGTTCGAACGGTCGGGCTCGGACGGCGGGGCGGTGAGGGCGTGGCGCCAGCCGGTGGTCAGATAGTCCCAGCCGGTGATCAGGGTCAGGCCGGCGGCAATCCACAGCATCGACTCGCCGATGAAGGAGACGGGCAGGAAATTCAGGTGCAGCAGCGCGGCCGAGGTGTTGCCGGCGAGCAGCGTGCCCAGGGCGCCCATCTGGAAGCCAGTCTTCCACTTGGCCAGCCGCGTCACGGGCAGGCGGACGCGGACGCCGGCAAGATACTCCCTGAGACCGCTGACAAGGATTTCGCGCAGCAGGATGACGATTGCGGGATACAGGCCGAGGTCCGACAGGTGGTGGCGGCCGACCAGCAGCATCAGGGCGGCACCGACCAACAGCTTGTCGGCGATCGGGTCCAGCATGGTGCCGAGGCTCGATTGCTGCCGCCGCGCGCGGGCAAGCTTGCCGTCGAAATAGTCGGTGATGGCCGCGGCGCTGAACACGACGCAGGCGGCAAGATCGGTCGCGGCGGTCTGCACCGCGACCAGCACGATCAGCACCGGGATCGCGGCGATGCGCGACATCGTCAGGACGTTCGGTAGGTCATTCAGCATTCTGCACGCCAGCCTGCATCGACGGTTCCGCTTCCATCATGGCCCCTCCCGTTCCGGCAAATATGCTGTCCGGGATTCGCGTCAGCCGGGCCATTCCGCGCGCTCTATGGCGCGAGATGGCCGCGTCTGGCAACGTGATCTCTCACCTGAACGCCTTGGTAAGCCAACTTCCGTCACGTCTCCTCGCCCAGGGCGCGCCGTTTCAGGTCGCGCAGGCGGTCTTCACCGCCGGGGGTCTTGGGGTCGAGTTCGAGTAGTTTCTGCCAGGCGGCGTAGGCACCTTTCCAGTCCTGGCGTGCGGTAGCGATCTCGGAGAGGGTGCGGAACGCGGCGAAGTTGCGCGGTTCCAGGTGGACGGTTTCCTGCAGGTCGTTGATCGCCCCGTTCATGTCGCCCATGTGATAGCGGGCGACGGCGCGCTGGCGCCAGGCCTCGGCGATGTCGGGCTGCAAGGTGATGGCGTCGGAGAAGGACTGCACAGCGTTCTCGGCCTCCCCGGCGTTCATCAGGCGTATGCCCTGGCCGACCAGCAGGGTCACGGCGGGGGAGCCGGCGTGCAGCCAGGCACGCTCCAGGCGGTTTTCCAGAACCGCCGCGGTATCGGGATCCGGCGCTGTCTTCAATGCATCCAGCAGGCCGTCGGTGACACGCTTGTCGGGCTGAGCGGGGGCCTGTGCGTGTGCTGTACCGGTGCCGGCAGGCAGCAGCATGCCGGCACCGAGGAGGATGGCGGCAGCGGTGCTCCGCATGGCCGGCTTACCGTTCCAGCGCCGGCGGCTTGGGACCGCCGGCCATCCAGTCCAGCAGTTCCACCGTGTGCACGATGGGCAGGGCATCACCGGCAAGCTGGGTGATGCAGCCGATATTGCCGGCGGCAACCAGGTCGGGCTTCGTTGCCTTCAGGTTGTCCAGCTTGCGCTCGCGCAGGCGACCGGCGATCTCGGGCTGCAGGATGTTGTAGGTGCCGGCGGAGCCGCAGCAGATGTGCGCCTCCTGCGGTTCCACGACCTTGAAGCCGGCCTTTGCCAGCAGCGCCTTGGGTTCGGCGGTGACGCGCTGGCCGTGCTGCAGGCTGCACGCGGAGTGGTAGGCGACGGTCAGGCCGGGCGGCTCGCGCGTCGGGGTATAGCCGAAGCGGGTCAGGAACTCGGTGATGTCGAGCGTGAGGCCGGCGACATTCTCGGCCTTCCGGCGCAGCGGTTCGGGCTCGGTGCGGAACATGAAGCCGTAGTCCTTCACCGTTGTGCCGCAGCCGGAGGCGTTGATGATGACAGCATCCAGGCCGCCCGCTTCGGCCTCGCGGCTCCAGGCCTCGATGTTGGCGCGGGCGTAGCGCGTGGCGCGGTCGTGCTGGCCGGTATGGTGGTTCAACGCGCCGCAGCAGCCGGCGCCCTGGGGCACCACGACCTCCACGCCGAGGCGGTTCAGCAGGCGGATGGTCGCCTCATTGATGCGGGGCATCAGCACCTGCTGGGCGCAGCCGGTCAGCAGGGCGACGCGGGCCTTCCGCTCGCCCTCGGCAGGATGGACGCCGGGTTTTTCCGTCGGGCTGGGCGGTGGGATGTCGGCGGGGGCGAGTTTCAGCATAGCGCGGATGCGCTGCATCATCTGCGCCTGGCCGGGGATCACGGCGGTGAACGGGTGGCCGAGGCGGGCACCCTTCAATGCCAGGCGGAACAGCTTCGGGCTGGGCAGGATGCGGCCCAGTGCGTCACGCAGCAGGCGTTCGGCGGGCGGGCGGCGGTAGGTGCGCTCGATATAGGTCCGGGCGTGATCAACGAGGTGCATGTAGTTCACGCCAGACGGGCATGTGGTCATGCAGGCGAGGCAGGAGAGGCAGCGGTCGATGTGGGTGACGACCTCCTTGGTCGCGGGCCGGCCGCTCTCCAGCATGTCCTTGATCAGGTAGATGCGGCCACGCGGGCTGTCGAGCTCATCGCCGAGCAGGACGAAGGTCGGGCAGGTCGCGGTGCAGAAGCCGCAATGCACGCAGGTGCGCAGCACGGTGTTGGAGGACGCCGTGTCGGGATCGCGGAGCTGTGCTTCGGTGAAATTGGTTTGCATTACTGGTTACCGGAGCCGCTCATCTGGGCCTTTCATCTGGGCCTCTCTGGGGGCGGCAAATATCTATGTTGTCGGATGATGAACGCTAGACAGGCGAGCGCGGTGACGAAGAAACCGAGCGAAAGCCATGGATCACGGCGGGCGGTGAAGGTGACGACCAGGACCATCACCAGGCAGACGATCACCAGCCAGAACTGCGCGGCGGTGGCCGGATTGGGCCGGAACAGCCGTCGGAGCTGGTAGATCGACAGGCCGGCGGTGACCAGTAGCAGGATATTGGTGATCCAGCCCGGGATGAAGATCATCACAGCCCCGCGTAGATGCGGCCGGGATTCAGGATGCCGGCCGGGTCCAGTGCCGCCTTCACCTCTCGCGTGATGCGGGCGAGCGCGGGCGCCTCCTGCGGCACGACATTGACGGCGCCGCGGAGTGTGTCAGGTGCGCGCATCAGGGTCCAGACGCCGCCGGCCTGGGCCGCGGCGGCCTCGACTGCACCGTGGGCCGTGGCGCTGGCAGGACCGGCAAGCCAGATCAGGCCACCGCCCCAATCGAGAAAGCCCGAGAGCCCAGCCTTGCGCG
>DASQVN010000349.1:0-7704 GCA_035640755.1 Rhodopila sp. | reverse complement strand
CGCGACGGCAGGCAGCCGCCGTTTCAGGTGAAGATGATCCGCCGGACCCCGGCCATCGTGCCCGACAGCGCCGGCGCGGTCGATTTCTTCTGCCTCGGCGACCCTGAGGCTGCGCGCGCCGCGGGCTGGATGGTGGTGCCGCTGCACGACGGCTGGTACGCCGACGACACCGGCGGCGGCGTCGCAATCTGGGGGCAGGGGGTGTTCTGGGAAGTGCGCGAAACCCCTTTCCGCGTGAAGGAGACATGCGGCCAGGCGGAACGCCCTGCACCGGCCGGCGAGGACGATGTGGTCAACGTCCGCGCGGCAATCTTCCAGGGTTGATCGGCAGCCGGATGCCCGTAGGCCGAGCATCCGGGCATCGCGCGTTGATCATGCCGGAATGCGGACCTTCATCTCCGAAATGCCGTGGATGAAGTTGGAGTAAATCCGCTTCGGCTCGTCCATCAGCTCGATCCGCGGGAAGCGCTTCATGATCTCCTCCCACAGGATGGTGAGCTGCATTTCGGCCAGACGGTTTCCGACACAGCGATGCACGCCGAAGCCGAACGACAGATGATGGCGGGGCCGGGCGCGATCGATGATGAATTCGTTCGGCCGATCGATCGAATCCTCGTCGCGGTTGCCGGAGACGTACCACATCACGACCTTGTCACCCTTGCGGATTTGCTTGCCCGCGATTTCGGTATCCGCCACGGCGGTGCGGCGCATGTGGATAACCGGGGAGACCCAGCGGATGATTTCCGGCACCATGCTGGGAATCAGGCCAGGGTTGGCGCGCAGCTTGTCATATTCGGTGGGGTGCTTGCACAGCGCCGCGAGGCCGCCGCTCATGGAATTGCGGGTGGTGTCGTTGCCGCCGACGATCAGCAGCGTGAGGTTGCCGAGGAACTCGGCCGGGTCGTTGACCAGGTTCCTGGTCGCCTCACCATGCGCCAGCATCGAAATCAGGTCATAGCTCGGCGGCTTGGCGGCGCGTTCATGCCACATGCCGGTGAATACCTCGACCGCTTCGGTCAAGATTTCCAGCCGCTTGGCTTCGGAGTTAACGATCCCGCCGGCGTTCACATCCTCGGTCGCGCGGTCAGACCACCAGGTGAGCTTCTTCCGCTCCGCGATTGGAAAATCGAACAGCGTCGCCAGCATCAATGTCGTCAGTTCGACTGATACGTCTTGCACCCAGTCGAAGGTTTCGTTGCGCGGCAGCCCATCCAGCACTCGGGCGGTGCGTTCGCGGATAATGCCGGACATGTTGTTGAGGTTGGCCGGCGCAACGATCGGGCTGACCACCTTGCGCTGCTCGTCATGGCGCGGTGGGTCCATCGAGATGAAGCTGGAGCGCCGGTACTCCATCGGCCGGTCGGTAATGGTGATGCCGCCGAGCTTTGCCTCGGAGGAGAAGATCTCCGGGTGCGTTTCGACATGCATGATGTCCTTGAACTTGGTCACCGACCAGAAGGAGCCGTACATGCCGTCCTTGCGATAGTGTACGGGATCTTCGCGGCGCAGCCGTTCGAAGTACGGGAAGTAGCAGTCCTGCTGGTACAGCCGCGGGTCGCTGACATCGATCTGGTCCAGCGGG
Source organism: Rhodopila sp. (assembly GCA_035640755.1). Lineage (GTDB taxonomy): Bacteria > Pseudomonadota > Alphaproteobacteria > Acetobacterales > Acetobacteraceae > Rhodopila. The sequence continues at coordinate 6,122 of DASQVN010000349.1, read as the reverse complement.
GTCGAGTGGGCGTCCGTCGTGTCGATGTGAACGGGTGCGTTCATGGCATGGCCTCCTTGTCAATGCTGGGAGCCGGGCCTCCGGACGATCATCCCGTGCAACGTCCCGGTGGCTCGGGTCGGCTTGCGTTGCGTAGGAAGATGGTGGGTCCGTCCGATCGGCAGCAAGCCCGATTCAGCGCATCCCTGCTTATTGTTACCTGGCACGTTAGCGGACCGATGGTTGCCTAGTCAACATTCCGCAGTGCCTTGGACCGGCTCAGGCGGCCTGCTACCTTGACCCGATGTCACGTGCATATCATCCCGGGTATTCTTCGGCACATGAAACCCTCAGTAAAGCCGGCTGCGGAAGCAACTGATGACCGGCGGGCCTATCGCGACGGCATCCCGTATCTGCTCGCTGCCATTGGCAACATGCTCTCGGCCAGCGGCGCACGGCTCTATCGCAAGAGGTTTGGGATCGGGCTGACCGAAGGGCGGCTCATGTGGGTGCTGGGGCATGAATCGCCGGTCACGGCCGCAACGGCCTCGCAGATCATGGGCACCGACAAGGCGGCGGTGAGCCGAGCCCTGGCCGGACTCGTCCGGCGTGGGCTGGTGAGGGTCAGCAGCAATCCGGCGGACGCCCGCGAGCGAACCATCGAGCTCTCCCCGGATGGATGCAAGCTGTACGAGCAGATCAGTGCCGCCTCGAAGCTCAGGCAGCGCCGACTTCTGTCGATCTACAGCGCCGAGGAACGTGCGCTGCTTGCCGATCTCTTGGGGCGGCTGCTCGACCATATTCCATGTGTGGACACGGACGACTGGGACGAGAGGGGACGAGTCGCCCACTGGGCGGTCGGGCCGGAAACGCTATAGCCCAATCCCACCGCGTGCATCGCCGAGCAGAAGCTGCCGTACCTCCTCGGTCACCGAGGCGGCCATGGCCTTCAGCTCCTCATCCGTGGCGCTGCTGACCGGGTGGGTGATCACGGCGAATGGGTAGCCCGGCATGCCCAGCACCCGTGCCATCAGTTCGGCGGCGCTGACGAACCGCGTCGTCATCACCCCGACTGCGGGAACCCCCAACCGCTCTGCGGTGACGGCGTCATGCAGACTGCACGACGAACAGCTCCCTCAATCACCAATGCCGGTGATGACGGCGTTCCAGTCCTTGATTTCCGAAATGATCGGCGGGTCGGCCGGGGCGCTGTAGTTGGACTTGGTGCGCTGGACGACCGTAGCAACGCCAAGCTCCTGCGTGAGCATCCGCGCCAGGTGTGCGAAGAACCCTTTGGTGCCCTCCTTGCCGTTGGAGACGAATCCCACGGTGGCCCCGGCCAAGGTCGCCGGCCGCGGTGCCTTTTCCCCTGCCAGCGGTGTCGTTTCAGTTGTCGGATCCAGCACCTGCAACGTCATCGCGCGTCCTCCTGCGGCGGGAGTTCACTGCTTCGGCGGCCCGCAGTCAATGCAGACGCCCATCGGCAGCGTCACGGCCTGGCTCTTGTGGCCAAGCCATGGGGGAATAACGGCGCCGAAGCCGCCGGCTGGCCCGCCAGCGGCGATGACCAGCAGGTGATCCGGCGAATCGAGGGCGGTGTAGACGCTGTCGCCCCGGTCGCGCACGACTGCGCCCTTGCCGACGTCGGCCCATTCGCTACGGCGGATGCGGGCGCGGTTGTGGATGAACCTGGCGATATCGGTCTTGCTCCAGCCGGCGTTCTGCAGGTGATCGCGCAATTGTTTCGGGATCACGATGGCGTAGTTGCCGGGATGGATCGAGTAATGCCGCATGTTGGCGCGCATCTCGGCGGCAAAGGTTTCCAGGATTTCCTCGGGCACTGTGGTCCACTCGTTCATGATCTGCCGCGGCGCGCCGGCGGCCATGACGGTAACGGCCGAGGTGCCGTCCGGCAGCCCGCGTTGCACCGAGAGCGGCTGCCAGGCCGAATCGTCCTCGTCCTCGGCCACGCAGTAGGTGAACTTGCCGGGATGGCCGAGGGTGGAACGGTCGATGCCGCCCGGCTGCACCTGCAGGATGTTGATCAGGGCGAGCCGCAGCGCCCGCCCGATCACCGCCGTGGCGCGGTCGCTGTTGCCCAGCGCGTTGAAGCCGCCGCTTGCCCCAAGCTCCTGCCGGATCGGTCCGTTGATGATGGCGAACACGGCACAGCCGCCGGTCGAGGCGGTGGCGCCGTGCAGCAGGAAGGGCGGCTGCAGCATCGCCTGGAAGGCAGTCAGCACGACCGGGAAATGCATCGGCAGGCAGCCGGCCATGACCGCGTTGACCGCCAGCTTCTCGGCGGTGATCGCCACACCGCGCACCGGTTCTATCCCAAGCAACTGCTCGGGCGGGGTCATCGCCCATTCCAGACAGGCGGCGACGGTCTGCGGCGTCGGCGGCACGATCGGCAATCCGTCGGTCCAGCCGTTGCTGTGGAATAGTTCCTGCGCCGCCCAGACGTCCTCGACTTCGTGGATTTTCGATGCAAGCTGCATGAGTGTCGTCCCGGTTCCGGGGCATCATTCCCGGCGTGATGCCCAGCCGCAAGGGCCACAACGCAGGATCATGACCTCATGCTTGTTCGCCTGGCCGCCTATGGAACCCTGATGACCGGGCAGCGGAATCTCCTGCCGACTGCCGTGCGTCGGCGCATGCGTTCCCTGGGTGCATGTGGGATTCCCGGCCGTCTTTTTCGCGTTCCCGGCGACTTCGCCTACCCCGCGTTGGTGTGTGCGCCGGGCCGCAGCACGCGTGGCGAGCTGTTTGTCATTCCGGCGGGCGACCTGAAGGCCATCGACGCGTACGACGACTGCCGGCCTGCAGCGCCTGAGGCGTCGATGTATGTGCGCCGCCTGCTGCCGGTGCAGACCGAGGGCGGCATGATCCGCGCGTGGGTGTACGTCTGGAACCGGCCGGTTCACGGACTGGTCCCGATTCCTGGGAACCGGTGGGTCTAGACCCCCCTGATCAGGCCGGACGCCGCCATGCGTGCGCGGGAGTCACGCATGCCTTCGCCGACGGCCAGCGCCGCGGCCAACGCCCGCCGGCCTGTGGCGGCATCGACCGCCACAGGGGCGCCGTCCAACACTGATGCCTCGAATGCCGCGTGTTCGGCGGCGAGCGAGTCGTGGTCTTCCCAGGACACTTCCTCGATCCCGAAGCCGGCAAGGCCCGGCACGGGACGCTGCCCGGGGTTGAGCCTGTTCCCGGCACCACGGGCGATCACGGTGAGCTTGCGCGCGGCGAAATCGGCGGCGATGTAGGCGTCCTGGGCGAAGAGCCGCATGCGCCGCTCGGTGCGCGGCGAAATCCGGCTGGCGGTAATCGTCGCCACGGCCCCGTTGCAGAAGCGCAGGCGCGCGTTGGCGATGTCTTCATGCGGGCTGGCGACAGGCGCGCCGACGGCATCGACGGTTTCGATGTCGCTGTCCACCAGGGCCAGCACCAGATCGAGGTCGTGGATCATCAGGTCCAGAATGACCGAGACGTCGGTGCCGCGCGGCTTGAACGGTGCGATGCGCGTCGCCTCGATATACAGCGGGCGGCCTACGCGCCCGATCATTGCCTGATAGGCCGCCGAGAACCGCTCGAGGTGCCCGACCTGCAGCACCAGCTTCTTCTCGGTCGCGAGTGCCGCCATGGCATCGGCCTGCGCCAGCGTCGCGGCGACCGGCTTCTCGACCAGCACGTGCTTGCCCACGCGCAGCGCCGCAACCGCCAGGTCGTAGTGCGCTTCGGCCGGTGCGGCGATGATCAGGGCGTCACACCGCTCCAGCAGCGCCTCGAACCCGCAGACGGTTGTCCCGGCCTCCCAGCCGACGGTCTTGGCCCGCTCCAGGTCCGGGTCGTAGATGCCGACCAGGTCGCTGCGGCGCGAGGCCGCGACCTTCAGCGCGTGGTACCGGCCAAAATGGCCGGCACCCGCGAGACCGACCCGAAGCGAAGAGCATGGCATGGGCATCCCCGGCTGTGAATGAGATGGCGCGACCGACATTTGACTTGATGATCGCCAACTCAAGCATTGGTCAACGTCTGATACGGAAATACACGCGTCGGTAACACCGCGGTAAACGGCTGGGACAGGCCGCTGGAATCCCCCGCGTGTTTGTGCTGACTTGATCATGAATTGCGCAGGGAAACACGCGACGTGCGTATCACAATGATTGGCGGCGGCTATGTGGGGCTGGTCTCCGGCGCCTGCTTTGCCGAATTCGGCACGGAAGTGACCGTGGTGGAAACCGATCCGCATCGACTTGCAGCGCTGCAGGAAGGCCGGATCCCGATCTATGAGCCTGGGCTCGACAGGCTGGTCGAGGAAAATGCCAAAGCTGGCCACCTGTCCTTCACCGGGGACCTTTCGGCGGCCGTGGCGGGGACCGAGGCCGTGTTCATCGCCGTCGGCACGCCCACAAGGCGCGGCGACGGCCATGCCGACCTGACCTATGTCTATGCCGCCGCCGAACAGGTCGCTCGGGCGCTGACCGGCTACGCCGTGGTGGTGACGAAATCCACCGTGCCTGTCGGCACCGGCCGGCGAATTCAGGAGATCATGCGCGCCGCGCGCCCGGATCTGGAGTTCGACGTCGCCTCCAACCCCGAATTCCTGCGTGAGGGCAACGCGATCGGCGACTTCATGCGCCCCGACCGCGTGGTGATCGGCGCCGAGACCGACCGGGCGCGTGAGGTGCTGCGTCGCCTGTATCGTCCGCTGTATCTGATCGAGGCGCCGATCGTCTTCACCACGATCGAGACCGCCGAACTGACCAAGTACGCCGCCAATGCGTTCCTGGCGATGAAGGTCACCTTCATCAACGAGATGGCCGACCTGTGCGAAAAGGTCGGCGCCGATGTGCATGACGTGGCGCGCGGCATCGGCCTCGATGGGCGGATCGGCCGGAAGTTCCTGCATCCTGGTCCCGGCTATGGCGGGTCGTGCTTCCCCAAGGACACGCTGGCCCTGGTGCGCACCGCCCAGGATTATGGGGCGCCAAGCCGACTCGTGGAGGCCACGGTTGCTGTCAACGACGCCCGCAAGGCCAGCATGGCGAAGCGGGTCATCGCCGCCTGCGGCGGCAATGTCCGCGGTAAGACGATCGCCGTGCTGGGCCTGACGTTCAAGCCTGAAACCGACGACATGCGCGACGCCCCGTCGCTGTCGATCGTCGCCCGCCTGGCCGGGGATGGCGCCGTCATCCGTGCCTTCGACCCGGAGGGGATGGAGCAGGCGCGTCCGCTGCTGCCCCAGCAGGTGGTCTATTGCACCGATGCCCTGGATGCGGCGGCGGGAGCCGACGCGCTGGTGTTGGTCACGGAGTGGAACGAATTCCGGGCCCTCTCGCCTGTGCGCCTGCGCGAGGCCATGCGCGGTACCGTGATCGTCGATCTGCGCAACGTCTATGACCCGGCCGCCATGCGGCAGGCAGGGTTTCATTATCACGGGGTCGGCCGAGCTGCGTTATAGAGCGTGATCGCGAGAGGCCGAACGGTCCGGCGGCGTGAACCACGCTCTCAACTGAGCCGTGATCGCCGGAGGCCCGATGGTTCGGCGGCGTGAATCATTCTCTTAAGTGAGCCGTATGGCTGATCTGACACGTGAATCCGCATTTGACCTGCTGACCGCTGTCCTGGAACACCGGCGCACCCTGGAGACGGCGCTCGACGCGCTGCCGTCTGGGCTGGGCCGCGACCGTGCCGCCGCCCACCGTCTGGCCGCGGCCGTGCTACGCCGGATGGGCACGCTGGACGCGGTCCTGGAACGGTTCCTGCACAAGGAGCCGCCGGAGCCAGTGCGCAACATCCTGCGCCTGGGCGCTGCCGGCCTGCTGCTGCTGGAGACACCCAGCCATGCCGCGGTGGCGACCGCCGTTGCCCTAGCGAGAGCGCGAAGGCTCGCGCCCTTCGCCGGCCTGATCAACGCCGTGCTGCGCCGGGTCGCCACGGCGGGCAGCTCGGTCCTGTCCGAGCTCGACACGCCAAGGCTTGATACCCCGGCGTGGCTGTGGACCGCCTGGGGGCCGAGCGCCCGCGTCATTGCCACGGCCCATCAGCACGAAGCGCCACTTGACCTGACGCTGAAGCCCGGCACCGAACCGCCGCCCGGCGCGATGCTGTTGCCGACCGGGTCGGTACGGTTCCCCAAC
>DASQVN010000348.1:0-6995 GCA_035640755.1 Rhodopila sp. | reverse complement strand
CACGTTCCGCAAATGGTCTGGGTGGTCATCGTGGCTGTCGGGGCATTGACCGTCGGCTACAGCTGTCTGCTGCGGGCCGAGGGCCTGCTTATTCATCTTGCCATGGTGGGTGGCCTGGCCGCCATCCGCGTGGACGAGAATCGGCATTCGTTCCTGTACCGGCTGGGTGCGGTGCCGGCACTCCGTTATCTGTTGGTTGCCGCGTTCGGCTTTTCGATGGTGTTTTTCCTGGCCAGCCTGCACCATGAGATCAATCCTGAGAACTTGGCGAAGGATATCTACACCTCCTCTGGGTGGGAACTCGCCCTGGTGATGATCTTCCTGCTGTCCGCGGCAGGGATCGGCGCCACTTTCAGCGCCCTTTTCGAGGTGTACCAGAGCGTCTCCGCGGGAAACTACGATCCCAAGCTGGATAGTATGTACTGGGTGCGCATCGGCATCGGCCTGATGGCTGGGCTAATGCTCGCGCAGGTGCTCCCACTCCCCCCAAGGGATCCTGCCGCCGATACGCTGACGCGCCCGTTGCTGGCGTTGCTAGGCGGCTATTCCGCTTCGGTCGTGCATCGGATTCTTGATCGGCTGGTCGCCGCTGTTGATAGCATCTTCATGCCCAAGCAGGGTTCGGATCCCGCGGCGGCCGAGCGCGACCTCCAGCAGCGCGTCACCGAAGAGCAGTCAAGGCAGCTGAAAATGTTCGACCAGCTGCTCGGGCAGGTTAGCGCCGCGGGCGGCGGCCTCGGGGACGTCCGATCGAAGCTGCTGACCCTGTTGCCGGGTGGCCTTTCGCCCGGGCTGGCCGGTAAGGCAGAGCGGCTGGCGCTCAGCGCCGGCATCGGTCTCGTCACGGGCGGGATCAAGGCCGCTAGCGAGAAAGTTGTTGAGGGCTCGGTCGGCAATGCAGGAGATCTCGCGGCCGCCACGGTCAAGGAAGTGCTGCCTTCGAGCGGCGGGGTGGCGGGCGGGGTCGCCGGACTGGCCGGCCCCGTGGCCACACTGATTGCCGGCGAAGCTAAGCCAGGCGCCGGGCAGGAAAATGAGAACTCGGCCGCCGCTGCAGTTGCGAGGGCATTGCCAAGTTAACCTCGGCTGGTGCTGGGAGGCGAGGCGGGCGAGGCTGACCGGATGACGCCAGAGCCCCATCCTTATCATCGCCACCGCTTCCCGGCCGAGATCATCAGCCATGCCGTGTGGCTCGACCATGTGTTCAGCCTCAGCCTGGGCGATGTCGACCCGAGCCTGGCCGAGCCTGGTGTGGTGGTCACCCACGGTTGAGCCGCAGAGCGGATCGACAGCCGGGCTTGGTGCAAGACGTTCGGCGCTGAGTTCGCCAAGCGCCTCCGCCGTCGCAGGCCCCGGCCAGTTCTATGAACGGTTAACTTGGCAATGCCACCCGGCCTCATAGGAAGGCCAGTTCGTGACCTTGTGGGTTTGTCTCGGGATATGGTGATGGCGGTCCCGGTTCAGCTGAAACGGCACAGCGGCCATCCGGGTCAACAAGGGAACACGCTCCTACCCCGCCGCCGCTCCAGAACCAACCAGCCATCGATCTGTGCGCCGCGCTGCCCAGACTTCAAACCGAGCACGCAATGGTGCGCTATGACAACTTTGCGACACCCCCAAAATAAAAACTAGTGTCGTACATAACGAGAGTCGCAATTGATGTGCGATGCCAGAATTAGCGACCTGTTATGGGGGATTCTCTCCAATCGAGATACGAATACGGCTCCGTTCTGTGGCCGTCTGAAAATTTCAACTAAAGGATCTGGAATTTGAACTAAAGATAGTGACGTCGTTTCTCTGCCAGGCTAGAAATTAAATCCAAGGCCCCTGCATTACGTTGACAACCGGGAGCGGTTTTCGCCATAGTCTGGCCCGGCGCATCTCCGGCAATACTTCCAGGACGCTGACGAACCGGCGGTCTATGTCGCATACTACACTGATGGTGAAACAAAATGTCGACAAGCTCGTATATTCAGGACTAGCCATGAGCTTCGCACGACTTGGTTGCCGGTCGAGAAGTCGCTTTCCTGAGTAATCAGAGGATATTCCTATGGACAACACGGTTCAATCGCCGTCTGGCGTATGGTACGTTACCGAGCTGGCTGCTATGCAGATACGCAACATGCAGGCGCTCTCGACGGCACAGCAGCAGACGCTGGACGGCCTTTCCTTGCTGGCCAAGCAGCAATCGCAAATCATGGAATCGTCGCTGCGCCGCCCATTCGGCATCGCCCAGGCGGCATCTTCCCCGTCCGATTTCCGCGGGCTGATCGGCCGGCGCATCGACGATCTGAAGGCGTCGATCCTGGATGCGCAGGCAAACTCCAACGCGGTCTCGGAGATCATGGCGCGCAGCCTCGGCGAGGCCGCCAGCACCCTGCAGACGAGGATGATGACAGCACTTGATGAGTTCAAAACGTTGCTGGAGCAGGCGGTCCCGGGCAGCGTTTCGCTAACGCCATCGGGCACCGCCGGTGTCAGGGCGGTGAGCCAGCCGAAATCGGCCGCCTGACGCAAAGGAGCCAATTCCGTGGAACGGACCAAATTGACGACGGCTGGGGGGCCCGCCGCGCGGGCGCTACTGATCGCTGCGGCGTTCGGCTTCGCCAGCAGCGCGTGGGCCGCGCCGCCACTCGGGCGCTATCCGGTTGATCCGACGCAGGTGTCGGTGTCCGGCATCTCGTCCGGCGCGTTCATGGCCAACCAACTCCATATCGCGCATTCGGCTGGCATCATGGGTGCCGCAATGATTGCAGGCGGGCTGTATGGCTGCCCTGTCCTTTCAGTGCAGGAAGATGGCGTCTATGCGCTGGCGTCGCGGGCCACGGGCGCCTGCATGTCGTCGCCGTCGCTGCTGAACACCGTTGATAGCTACGGGCAGACGGTCAGCGAGTTGGCCGCGCGCGGCTGGATCGATCCGCCGACCGATCTGGCGCACGCCCGCGTCTACATGTTCACGGGACAGGCCGATCAGGTGGTCAATTCAAAGACGGTGGAGCTCGGCGAGAAGCTCTATGAGGCGCTGGGCGTGCCCGCCGCGCAGATCAAGTTCGACGATCGCGACCTGCCCGACCCTGGCGCCGGGCACTCCTGGGTGACCAGCGATTTCGGCGGTGCGTGCGACGCCAACGCCTCGCCATACATCAACAATTGCCATTACGATCAGGCCAGGATCGAATTGCAGTGGATCTACGGGCCGTTGCAGCCGCGGGCGACGACACCGACCGGACGGATCGTCGCCTTCGACCAGACCGAATTCGTGCCCGGACACGCGGCGGCGGCGAACGGGATGCTTGACACGGGATATCTCTATGTCCCCAAGACGTGCGAGCGCGGGGCCACGCAGCCTTGCCGGTTGCAGGTGGCGCTACACGGCTGTCTGCAGTCCGCCGAAACGCTGAAGGACGAATTCTACACCAGGATCGGTCTGAATGAGTGGGCCGACACCAACCGGATTATCGTGCTCTACCCACAGGCTCATGCGACGGCGGTCGGCGAACTGTCTCGGCAGGACCCGCTGTCGCTGGCGAACACCAATCCGAAGGGGTGCTGGAATTGGTGGGGGTATGCTTACGACACCCAGTTCCTCACCAAGCAGGGCGTGCAGGTCTCGGCGATCTGGTCGATGATCCAGCGGATTGATGGGCAGGGCAACTGATCGCGAAACCGGCGGCTTGAGCGCCGCCGGTCGGCGGCACATCCGGGACAAAATGTTCTGAAACGAGTTGCCCATCCGGCAGGTGGCAAATCCGGGGCGAGCGGCTGTGGTGCAGGGAGCAGGCATGGCATCGACACCATACCTGAGCGGCCCATGTTACGCGGGTTGATGGTCTGGCTGTTCGCGTTGTGTCTGGTCGGCGCGGCAACGGCCGCTGCCGACCAGACACCGACCTGCACCACGCCGGTGCCGCACGACGGCCGGACGGAGTCCGCGGCTGGGCTTCCCCCTGGGAGTGGAGGGTTTGCTAAAGAACCCCCGAACTCCAGGAGGAGGCTATGGCAGGCAAACGCAACCGGCGGCGGTTCACGCCGGAGTTCAAGGCGCAGGCGGTCAAGCGCGTGTTGGACGGACGCGGGGTCTCAGAGGTGGCAACCGAACTCGGGCTGAGCACCGGCCAGCTCAGCACCTGGCGCACCGAGCATCTCGCAGCCGGATCGGCTGAGGCGCTGGCTCAGCGCAAGGCCGAGGAGGCGGAGATGCTGGCATTCGGGACCCTCCAAAGCAATCCGATCGAGGCCGACCAAGGCAGCGCAACAATGCTCGCCCCCGAAACGCGAGGAACACGTCACAAAGACTACACCGTAACAGGGTGGCGCGCCGATTCGCCATGGAATTCGAGGAGGGGGCGATGTTTCCAACCTACGGCGTTGGCCAACCTGAAGCGGCTTCGTGCCCGACATACAGGACCAGAATTTGCATCTGGCGGCCCAGGCGCGACACGGCTTGGCGTGGAGCGATGCGGGCAGGGCACGTGCAGTATGTGGGCCGGAGACGCGGCCATATCCCCCCAAGCGGTGTAAGAGCTGGGGTTAACTGGCTCGCTGGAGCAACCAGCCAGCGGTCCGCGCCTCCATTGCCCCGGACCTAGATTGACGAGACTGCCACACCCGCTGCGGCGCAGACACCCCTGCAGTGTATGCCCCCGGGTGGCCTAGATGCGCCAGACATTCTAAGCTAGAAATAGAGAAAGTGAATTGCCGCGGCATCACGCCGTTCAACTCGGGATGAGGGCAGCTCGCCTCGTCATTCGGGAGACAATCAGTGAGTCAGATCAGAATTCTTGTCGGCACGCGAAAAGGTGCATTCATTCTGACCGCCGACGGCGCACGGATCGATTGGTCGATCAAGGGACCATTCTTCCCTGGCTGGGAAGTGTTTCACCTCAAGGCCTCGCCTGTCAATCCAGACCGCATCTACGCGTCGCAATCCTCGAGCTGGTTCGGACAGGTAATCCAGCGTTCCGATGACGGCGGTGCGAGCTGGACTGCGGTTGGCAACCAGTTCCAATATGATGGCGTGCCGGGCACGCATCAATGGTATGATGGTACGCCGCATCCGTGGGAGTTCAAGCGCGTCTGGCACATCGAGCCGTCGCTCGATTCGCCTGACATACTCTACGCCGGCGTTGAGGACGCGGCGCTGTTTCAATCTTTGGACGGCGGCCAGTCTTGGCGGGAGCTGTCGGGATTGCGCAGGCACACTACCGGCCCCGCCTGGCAACCGGGCGCGGGCGGCATGTGTCTGCACTCCATTCTGCTCGATCCCACGGACCCGCAACGGGTCTTTGTCGCAATCTCAGCCGCCGGCGCCTTTCGCACGGACGACGGTGCCACGACGTGGAGGCCGATCAACCGGGGTCTGCATTCCGCCTATATCCCCAACCCAACGGCGGAGGTCGGACACTGCGTCCATCATCTCGCGATGCATCCTTCGCGTCCGGCGACGCTTTTTATGCAAAAGCATTGGGACGTGATGCGGTCCGACGATGCCGGTGAGTCGTGGCACGAGATCAGCGGCAACCTGCCGACCGATTTCGGCTTCGTGATCGATGTACACGCCCATGAGCCGGAAACGGTCTATGTCGTGCCGATCAAGAGCGATGCCGAGCATTTTCCGCTCGACGGCAAGCTTCGCGTCTACCGCAGCCGCAGCGGCGGGAATGAATGGGAGCCGCTCGATCGCGGCCTGCCACAATCGAACTGCTATGTCAACGTGTTGCGCGATGCGATGGCGGTCGATCAGCTCGACCCCTGCGGCGTGTATTTCGGCACGACCGGCGGGCAGGTCTACGCCTCCGCCGATGCGGGTGACAGCTGGTCGCCGATCGTTCACGACCTTCCGGCGGTGCTGTCCATCGAAGTGCAGACATTGACATGACGGCAAGGGTCCGTGTCGAGCTCCCGGGGACTCTGCGTTCGCTCGCAGGCGCGCCACCCGAGGTGCTGATTTGTCTCGACGGACCTGTCACGCAGCGGAGGCTACTGGACGCGTTGGAATCTCATTATCCAGCCTTGCGGGGCACGATCCGGGACCATGGCAGCAAACAGCGGCGACCATTCGTGCGGTTCTTCGCATGCGAGAGGGACCTCTCGCATGGCTCGCCTGATGAGCCGCTGCCGTTGGCGGTCGTGGAAGGTCGGGAGGTGTTCATGGTGGTGGGAGCGATCGCTGGCGGGTGATCTGCACCTCACTTTCGGGCGGGCGGCTGATTTTCTTACTAGTAATAGCCTTGCTACTTACGGGTGACCGACTGCTAGAGGTCGGCATTGACGCCGTCATCGGGGTTCAACTCCGGGCTGTACGGGGCAGACAAAGGACTCCGATCTCGGCCTGACGGTCAACCAACCAGGCGCGCACCTTGGCGGAGCAGTGGACCGGCAGGCGGTCGAGGATGAGAAAGATCTTGCGCCCGACATCGCGGACCAAGCGGCCGAGGAAACAGGTCAGGCTCGGCGCCATGATGGCACTTTCCAGCACCATCCAGCGCAACGCGCCCTGATTGGTCACGGCCGCGATCAGGCCCAGGCCGGCCCGCCTGTGAGGGATCGGGACCTGGGGTGTTCGCGCCCGCGGCGCATAGCCGAAGTCGCGTACGTCATCGGAGCGCAGGCCGGTCTCGTCACCCCAGAAGATGAACCGCCCGCAGCCTTGGCCCGCGCCGCGATGGCCGGGCAATTCCGCCGCAGCCAGCGCCGCACTGCGGCTGGGTCCTGCTCATAGGCGCTGGGGAGCATGGGAGGCCGGACCCACCGAACAAACATCGCATGGAGCCGCGTCACACTTCCCTGATCGCCATCGTTTTTGGCGTTAATGACGGTGAAAATTCCCGAAATTTCCAACTTGGCGGCGCTAATCCGGGCCAAGGGGCGCAAATTGCCTGTTACTAATCCGACGGTCAAATAGGTAACAATTCAGGGTCAAGCGGCATAGCGGACAGTTTGGGCCTGGAAGAATGAGCGGAGCTTGGCGGGACGACGTTGCAGGCTGCGCAGAT
>DASQVN010000347.1:0-3288 GCA_035640755.1 Rhodopila sp. | reverse complement strand
GAAAGCGGTCCACCCAGGCGGGCACGTCCAGCGGCGCGAAGCGGTGCAGCACATGGCCGGTGAGGCCGAGTTCGGCGATACGGGATTCGAGCAGCACCTGGGAGGTGACGGTGCCGGTGGTCAGCAGCACGGTGGCGCGCGACCCCAGGGCCTGCAGGACCGGCAGGATGGAGACCGTCTCGCCCACGCTGGCGGCGTGCATCCAGATCAGCGTGCCGGCCGGGCGCGGCGTGGGGTCGATGCCGAACCGCTCATCCAGGCGTTCGGCGATCTCGCGACCCTTGGCGGCGCGGCATCTCAGGTTCAGCCGCAAGGCGGGAGCAAGCACGGCGGTGGCGGCCGCCCAGCCACTCTCCAGCACTGCCGCGGCCATGACTTGCGCGGACGGTCCACCGCTCCCGCCACACCGCCTCGGCGGATCGCACGCCTCCGCTGCCTGAGAGGGCGATTCACCGCTCCGGCGATGCCGCCTCCGCGGATCGCGCTCTACCGCGGACATAACGCTTCCGCACGGGCCGCGGCCTGGTTCAGGCCGTCTGCGATGGCGGGAAGGCTGGCCTCCCATCGGTCGCGGGGCACCTCGATCGGCGTGCCGCAGACCACGACCGCTCGGCCAAAGGGCAGCGGGACGGTCATGCGGTCCCAGGAGTCAAGCTGGATGCTACGGCTGGTGCGGGCGGCGCAGGGCACCACGGGCACCCCGGCCAGGGCGGCGAGCTGAGCTACCCCAGGGGCAGCCTCGCGGCGCGGGCCGCGGGGACCGTCGGGGGTGATGCCGATCAGCTCCCCCCGCGCCAGGGCTGCGAGCATGGCACGGAACCCGGCGGCGCCGCCGCGGGAGGAGGAGCCCTGGATCGTGGAGATGCCGAAGCGGCGCACGATGGCGCCGATGATCCGCCCGTCGCGGTGCTTGCTGACCAGCGTGTGTATCCTGACCGGACGATAGGTGGGGAGCTTGCGCGCCAGCACGACGAGGCCCGGCATGAATGGCAGGAACTCATGCCAGAAGGCGAAGATGGCGGGATGGCCGGAGACATGGGCGGCAAGGTGCGCCTGTCCGTCCAGCGTCCATCGTGTGGTCCGCAGGGCCAACGACATGTAGCCGCCGAGCAGGGCCGGGATGGCAGCCTGGGCTGGGCGGGTGCGCAGGAGAGACTTCATTGCCGCGCCGCGTAGCACGCGCGGGTGCTGCCGCGGAAGTGGAGATGAGGGTCAGGTCTGCTTCGCGTCCGGGTGCCGGATCTGGGTGAAGTAGTCGTCGATGGCGTCACGGATCGCCTCGGTGATCCTGCGGCGGTACCCGGGCTGGCACAGCAGCGTTTCATCACGGCGATTGGTGAGAAAGCCCATCTCCAGCAGCACGCTGGGCGTGTCGGGCAGCCGCAGGACGTAGAAGCGGGCCTGGCGGGCGGGGGCATCGTCCATCCGCACCGTATCGCTGAGATTGTCGATCAGGGTGTACTGGAGCCACGCAGAGCCGGGTTTGGCGGCTGGGCGCGCGGCCAGGGCGTCGGCAATGCGGGCCGGGTCGGCAGCCAGCGGGGTGATGCTGTCCGTGCCGGAGCGGACCCAGACGCTGGCGCCGTGCGCGTTCCGGTTGCGCGATGCGTTGGCATGGATGGCAATCACGACGGCGGCGTGGTGGGAGCGGGCGAAGGCGACCCGGGCACGCAGCGGGACGAACTGGTCGCCGGTGCGGGTCATGACCACGCGGTACTTGCCGGTCGCCAGCAGCAGGTGCCGGAGTTCGCGTGCGGCGGCGAGCGTGACGTCCTTCTCCAGCGTGCCGCGGGCGCCGACGGCGCCGGAGTCCTTTCCACCATGGCCAGGATCGATGACGATCAGCGGGCGATGGCGGACGACGTGCCGGCTGCGCTGGGGGGCTGGGTGGTGGGGTTGCTCGCGGGCGACGGAATGGCGGGTTTTGGCAGGCGGCTGGCTGGCGTGGGGGCGGACGGTGTGATGGGCGTTCCGGGCCGGGACCCGCTGGTGCCCGGACGTGCGGCCCCAGCCGGACGTAATGGCCACCGCGGCGGTCAGAACGATGCAGATCAAGAAACGACTGAGACGACGGCATGAGGGATCGGGCGCGCACATCGGCGGGATCGGGGTTTCCGTCATGGATGCTTCTGTTTCCCCCTATCGGTTCCTGCAGGAAATCAATTAGGTAAGCAAGCTGCGGCATCGCGTCGAGGTTTGTTATACCGGCGGCCGCGTGCGGTGGCGACCCTTGACACCCTGACTGGCGGGTCCCGCTTGTGAACGCGTTCACAGCGCACGCAGGCCAGATACCGTAACATCGGTTCGGCCGGCGATGTCCGCCGGCCATCACCGCAAAAACCGAAGGAGGGGCCATGTCTGATCCGAACAGGACCGACACGCTCGACACGAAGTTCGTGAGCGCCGAGGAGACCGAGAAGTTGCTGCAGATTATCAAGCTGGCGCTCGACGACCTTGACCACGTCGCCGGCGGTCAGCCGAAAGAGCTTCGGTCCCCGCCACCGTCGAGTGAGTGTTCCTGCGTCAACTGCTGCAGCATCCACCCGCTCTGAGCGGCACTTGGTGGCACTTGGACGAGGCGATGGGCCATGCGCTCCGCCTCGCCCTTTGCGGGAGATAGGGCGGTGATCACCAACGAACAGCTTCGCAAGAAATACCTCAGCGCGCAGATGCAATTCTACTTTGAACGGAAGCTCGCGCCGCTGTCCGCCGAAGACGTGCAGGTGCGCATCGAGGAGGCGCTGAAGTTCCTCAACATGGCCCATTTGTGCCTCGGCGACATCCCGGTATCGAAGGAGATCGACGACGTCTGGCACTACTGGATCCTGCAGACGATGCAGTACGAGCAGTTGTGCCGCGAACTTCCCGGCGGCATCTTCCTGCATCACACGTCCAACGACTACGCGCTCTATGAGGATCCCACGGCCAAGGAACGCCGCATCGGGCGGCGTGAGGCGGTTACGGTGCTGGCATCCTACGTACTCAACTACGGTCCTTTCACCAGCGATCGGGTCAGATACTGGCCGTTTGCCGCCCACCTGATGACGAAGCTCGGCTGGTCGATCGACCAACTCAACACCTGGCTCGCCTCGGCGCACAGCCATTCCTCAGCCGTTCCGGAACCCGCATCATGAACGCGCAGGACGATTGCTTCCAGTGCGTTTCAAGCTTCGCCGATCTGATCGCCCCGATCAGTGAAGAAACGTTCTATGCCGACTACTTCGAACGACGATGGCTGCACATCCCGGCCGCGGGCACCCAGCGGCGCGAGGCGGTGCTGACGATGGA
>DASQVN010000346.1:0-4500 GCA_035640755.1 Rhodopila sp. | reverse complement strand
GCCTAAACAAAGGGGAAATGCCCCCAAAGGGAGATGTTGATGTCCGAATCATTGCCGCCGGTTGCTCAGACAGGTCCCTACAAGGTCGAGGTCGAAGCGGGGAAAGCCTATTGGTGGTGCGCCTGCGGCAGAAGCGGCAATCAACCCTTCTGTGACGGCTCGCACAAGGGAACCGGCTTCTCCCCGGTCAAGCTCGACGCCCAACAGGCCGTCATGATTTCCTTCTGCGGCTGCAAGCGGAGTGGCAACGCCCCCCGCTGCGACGGGTCGCACAAGAACCTGCTGTAGCCGGAGACAACCCCCAAAGGAACGCCCCCAAAGGAACGCCGATGACACGCGCCGATCAGGAGCTGCGCGAGTTGGGCTACCGCGAAGCATAGGCCAGCGCGCCGGATCAGTTCGGGGACCGCGTTGTCGAAGTTTCGTGATCATCTGCAATCGTCTATTGTCACGGCGGCGGGAGTCGCGTTCATCCTGGGACGCGGTTCGTTCGAAGCCGGATCGCGGGATTGGGGCGGAGAATCGGGCGGAATGCAGTCGCAGACATGTCGAAGGCGGCGGCTGCCGCTCGCCGCCCCGTTCCTGCTGGCCGCCGTCCAACTTTCCGGCTGCAATGCCCCGCCCGCACCGGCGGTCGCCGAGTTGCAGCCGCTGCCGCATGGGGGCCAGGCTGCCCCACCGCGCGTGAACGGCACGGTCGGCGCGCCCCAAGCCCTGCCGCCGCCGCAGATCGGCTACGGTGTCACGGGTCAGCCCCCCACGATCCCGCAGACTGGATCGAGCGCTCCCGGCGACGTGACACTCGATTTCGCCGACACCGACATACGGGAAGTCGTGACCCAGATCCTGGGCAACATCCTGAAGG
Organism: Rhodopila sp.; assembly: GCA_035640755.1. Classification (GTDB taxonomy): domain Bacteria; phylum Pseudomonadota; class Alphaproteobacteria; order Acetobacterales; family Acetobacteraceae; genus Rhodopila. Next base: position 3,635 of record DASQVN010000346.1, on the reverse strand, counting down.
TGAACTACGCGACCGATCCCTCGGTCCGCGGCATGGCCACGCTGCACACCGTCCGCCCGCTGAACCGGGCCGAGCTGATCCCGACGCTCGAATCGCTGCTGGCGCAAAACGGCGCCGCGTTGCTGCAGAGCGGACCGCTTTATCGCGTCGTGCCGGCCGCACTGGCGGCCACAACGGCGGCCAGCGCCGGCACGGCGGGCGCCGTCATTGTGCCGCTGCAATACGCCGCGGCCGAGGATCTGGCCAAGGTCCTGCAGCCCTATGTCGGCCAGGGCGGCAAGATCGCCGCCGATCCGGGCCGCAATGCGCTGCTGGTCTCGGGCGATACCCAGGCGCGCGATGGGCTGATCAATCTCATTAAGGCGTTCGACATCGATATCCTGGCGCGGCAATCCTACGCGGTGTTGCCGATCGACAATGACAATGTGAAGGATTTCGCCAGCGCCCTGCAGGATGCGTTCCGTGGCCAGAGCGGCGGGGCGCTGGCCGGCTTGGTGCGTGTCGTGCCGCTGACCCGCATCAACGCCGTCATGGTGATCTCCCCCCAGAGCCGCTACATCGATGAGGCTCGGCGTATCTACACCCTGATCTCGCGGGCGCGGCAGCAGACGCTGCGAAGCTGGCATGTCTACTACCTGCAGAACAGCCATGCGCAGGACGTGGCCTATGTGCTGCAGCAGGCCTTCACACCCGGGAACGTCACCGCCCAGCCCAGCGCCCGCATGCAACTTCAGGGCGGCGGTATCCAGGGTGGCGGCGGCTACGGCGGTGGCGGGTTCGGTGGTGGCGGCTTCGGCGGTGGCGGGTTCGGCGGGCAGGGTGGTGGCCTCACCGGCCTGGGCGGCATGGGCTCGCTGGGCCGCTCCAATCTGGGCGGCGGCATTGGCGGCTCCACCCTGGGCGGCCTGAGCGGCGGCCCCGGCGGTCTGGGCACCACAGCGCCTAATCAGCCGCAACAGCAAGCGCAGCAGCAACAGCCCGCCGGCGGCGCCAACCCCCTGCTGGGCGGCCTGCAGCCCAGTGAGACCGCCACCAACCCGGACACGCTGCGGGTCATCCCGGATGACCAGAACAACGCCATCCTGGTGTACGGCACAGCCCGTGAGGTCGCGACCGTGCAGGCGATGCTCAACAAGATCGACATCCTGCCGCTTCAGGTGCGCATCGATGCCGTGATCGCCGAGGTCACGCTGAACGACAACCTGAAATACGGCACCCAGTTCTTCTTCCGCGCCGGCGGGGTGAACAGCGTGCTCAGCACCTCGACCACCCCAGCGAACGGACCGGCCGCCTCCAACCTCGCCTACACCCTGCCCAACTTCTTCATCGGCGGGCACGGCACCGACGGAGCGCCGCTCGCGATCCAGGCGCTGCAGTCGGTCACCACTGTGCGTGTCCTGTCGTCACCCGAGCTCCTGGTGCTCGACAACCAGCCCGCGCGGCTGCAGGTCGGCGACGTTGTGCCCTATCTGAGCCAGACGTCGCAGAGCACCCTGGTCGCCAACGCCCCCGTCGTCAGCTCGATCAACTACCAGCAGACCGGCGTGATCCTGGAGGTGACGCCACGGGTCAACAGCAGCGGACTGGTGACGCTGGACGTGATGCAGGATGTCAGCAGCGCCAACCCGACCACGAGTTCCACGATTCAATCGCCGACGTTTTCGGAGCGCAACGTGGCTTCCCGCGTGGTGGTCCAGGACGGCCAGACCCTCGGGCTCGCCGGACTGATCACCGACAATACGAACAACGGCAACGCCGGTATTCCCTGGCTCAAGGACGTGCCCATCCTGGGCCTGCTGGGCAGCACGCAGACCAACACGCGGACGCGGACCGAGCTGCTGATCCTGATCACCCCGCATGTCATCCACGACCAGCGCGACGCGCGGGACCTGACGCAGGACCTGCGGGACCAGTTGATCAACGCCGCCGCGGTGCCGGACACGCTGAACCACCTGCGGCCCTCCGGCTCCTCGGATCCATCCGCGCCCCTGCGCCGGCGGCTGACGCCGTGATCAGGTCAACAGACCGGGGAACAGCCAGACCATCCAGAACGCTGCCGCAATGCTCGGCCCGAACGGGACCTGCAACCGCGGATCCAGCCGTCCTGCCCGGATCGCGCCTAGCAGTGCGGCCGTCAGCCCGAACAGCGCGCTCAGCAGGATGATCGCCGGCAGATCGGATAGCCCGCACCATGCCCCTGCCGCCGCGATCAGCTTGGCATCGCCGCCGCCCAGCCCGTCCCGCCCGCGCAGCCGACGGTAGCCGAGGGCCAGGAGCTCGAACAGAGTATAGCCCAGCACCGCCGCCACGACATGCATCACGACATCATCCGGCTGCCATGCCCAGGTGACCAGTAGCCCGGCCGGGATCAGCGGCAGAGTCAGCACATCCGGCAACAACAGACTGATCAGGTCGATCCAGGCGAGTGCGAGCAGGCTCCAACCCAGGCCGCACGCGATCCAGAGCCGGAGCGGGTCGGTCTCCGCCCACGCCGCACACCCCGCCACGGCCACAGCCGCCAGCTCAACCGCCGGGTGAAATACCCCAATGGGGGCGCCGCAGCGGCGGCACCGTCCGCGCAGCGCCAGGTAGCTCAGCAACGGGACCAGATCGCGCACGCCGAGGGGCGCGTCGCACCGCGCGCATGCCGAACGTGCCAGCGCCACCGGCTGCCCGGTCGGCAGGCGAAGGATCAGCACGCCCAGGAAGCTGCCGACGAACGGGGCGGCCAGGACCGGCCATAGCCACATCGGCCATAGCCACACCAGCCAGGCGGCTGGGTCGTTCCCATCCGTCATCTACTTCGTCCGCACGAACAGCCGCGTCGCCGCATCCAACACCTTCTGCTGATACGCCGAGCCGAGCGCCGCTGTGCGGGAGTGGTACAGCCCGATCGCCTGCATCAGGTCGCCGCGCGTCTCATTCAGATGCACCCGCATGATCGCCGCTGCGGCGGCGATGTTGAAGCACGGATCGTTCACCAGCCGCTCGGCCACTGCCTCGGGAGTCATGCGGGCATAGGCTGCGAGCGGCGCGACCCAGACCGTGTTCACCTGCATCAGCCCGAGGTCGGCGGTGCCGTTGCTGTTCTGGTGCACCATGCCGACCTGGCCGCCCTCCACCGCCTGGATCGAGGGCAGCACCCGCGGCGGCAGATGATAGAACGCCGCGGCGGCGGCGATGCAGGCCAGGTAGGGAAGGCTCATGCCGCCCCCAGGTCGTGCGGCGCCAGGCGAAAACGGCCGATCATCGCCGCGGCGGCACCACGGGCGGCGCCGGAACCGATAGGTTCGGCGGCGGCGGGTTCGGTGCCGGCAGGTTCGGCCCCGGCGGCGGCCCCGCGGCGAAGCGCGGGTTCAGCACCATCCGCTCGCTGCCATGCTCCAGATATACCGCGTCGGGCTCGATGCGGGTTACGTCCCAGGCGCCGAGGTGGTCGCCATCCCGGACCAGCACCGGTTTGCCGTCACCCTCCGGCTGGAAGATCGCCACCGTCCCGTCGGGTGTGCCGATCACGCCAGCGAGCCGCGGCAGGCTCGCTTCAGCGCTGGAGACGGCGGCGCCGGCGGCTGGCCGGCGGGTCGGCGCAAAGAGCGGCCGGGCCAGCACCTCGGTCACCCATTGGGCGCGTGCGG
>DASQVN010000345.1:0-4256 GCA_035640755.1 Rhodopila sp. | reverse complement strand
CTCGTTCTGCAACTGCGCCATCCGTTCCGTCACCTTCTCGTCCGGCGCCGGATGCTGGGCGCGATACGCCTCCCGTTCCTCGTTGAACCAGCCGGTCAGGTGCGCGCGCGCCGAGTCCACATACGCAGCAGGCTGGCCGTAGATCGCCAGCCCCAGCAGCACCAGGCCCGACAGTCCGGTCGCGGCCGAAAAGGCAAGCCGCATGCCTCTCTCCATCGCAGTCAATAACGGCGCAGGTGATGGTGCCTCAGCACCTGCAACTCAATAAAAGTGATCGTGTTCATCACCACGTGAAATCACGCCGGCACGCGCCCAAATTCTCACGCAAAGTGTGTCGTATACCCTTGCATCACCGTCCTGTCAGGTGCCTTGCGCGTCCCCGTGCAAAAGCACAGGTGACGAAACGGCGCAGAAACACACGTGACGAAACGGCAGGCGCCACGAATTGTCAGGAGACCAGTCCATGCCGCAAGAATTTCACGATCAGCTGATCTCGTTCATGCCAAAGATGCGTGTCTGGGCCTTGGCTCTCACCCGTAACCGTGCAGCCGCCGACGACCTCGCCCAGGATGTCGCCACCAAGGCCCTGGTCGCGCAGGACTGCTTCATCCCAGGCACCAACTTCTCCGCCTGGGTGCACCGTATCATGATCAACCATTTCATCAGCAGCGTCCGCAGCAAGCGTGAGTTCACCGACATGGAAAACATGCCCGAGCTGCCCGTTCCGGCGGCGCATGAGGACCGCACCGCCCTGCGTGAACTCGGCTGGGCCCTCAACCGCCTGCCCGAGGACCAGCGCGAAGCCCTGTTCATGATCGTGCTGCAGGAAAAGACCTATGAGGACGCCGCCGAGGAAACCGGCTGCGCCATCGGCACCCTGAAAAGCCGCGTCCACCGCGCCCGCCTGCAGTTGCGCGCCTATCTCCTCGGCGACGAGACCAAGATGGCCGCCTGATCCCCGGCAGCCCACGGCGGGCGGGAGGCCGCACTCCCGCCGCCCTGGTATCCGATCGCAGAGCGTGAGACGCGCAACGTCCACGCTTCGGCGCGCCGATCGGATACTTCAACCCAAATGCGACGTATCGCGCATCTCGATGCGCGATACTAAGCCCGCAGCAGGAACACCCCAAACAAGCCCGCCGGGTCCTGCCAGCGCCGCACCACCTCCCAGCCGCTTGCACGCACCGTCGCGGCAATCTCGCCCACAGTGCGCTTGTAGCTGTTCTCGGTGTGGATCGACTCGCCCTCGGCGAAATGCACCGGCTGTCCCGCCACATGCGCGACATGCGCCTCCCGCGCGACCAGGTGCATCTCGATCCGGCTCGCCGCATCGTTCCACACCGCCTGGTGGCGGAACCGCGCCAGGCGGAAATCCGCCTCCGCCTCGCGATTCAGCCGCCGCAGCAGGTTCAGGTTGAATTCCGCCGTCACTCCCGCCGAGTCGTTGTACGCCGGCAGCAGGATCGCCGGGCTCTTGCGCAGATCGGCCCCCAGCAAGAACCACGCCCCATCGCCAAGCGAGGCACGCGCCGCCGCCATGAACCGCACCGCCTCATCCGGGTCCAGGTTGCCGATCGTCGAGCCCGGAAAGAAGCCGAGTCGCGGCTCCCCCAACGGCGGCAGCCGCAGAGGCCGCATGAAGTCGCCCACCACCGGCACGACGCGCAGCCCGGGATGGCTCGCCCGCATCCGCTCCCGCATCGCCAGCAGCGCCGGTTCGGCAACATCGATCGGCACATAGGTGCGGAACCGTGCTTCCGGCTGGTCCAGCAGGATGCGCGCCTTCGTCTCATCGCTGCCGCCGAACTCGACCAGCGCGCCGCCGGCGCCGATCGGCAGCGCCGGCGCAATCTCCTGCAGCAGCCGCGTCTCCGTGCGCGTCAGATAATATTCCGGCAAGCGCGTGATCTGGTAGAATAGCCGGCAGCCTTCCTCGTCATAGAACAGCGACGGCGGCAGCGTCTTCGGCGTCGCCGTCAGGCCGGCCAGCGCCATCCGCGCCACCTCCCCCTTCCCTCCGTCCGCCCGCGGCAGACGGGGGGCCATCCCGGAATCGTTCAGCAAGGCGGTCTCCTGCTACAGATCTGTTGCCCTAGAGGTCTTTCGCGAGGCGAAGGCCGCTGAACTGCCATCGCTTGTCGGGGTGGAAGAAGTTCCGGTAGGTCGGACGCGCATGGTCCGCCGGCGTCGCCAGCGAACCGCCGCGCAGCACCATCTGGTTGATCATGAACTTGCCATTGTACTCGCCGATCGCGCCGGGGGCGGCATGGTAGCCGGGATACGGCCGGTATGCGCTCTCGGTCCACTGCCAGACATGCCCGGCCGCCTCCTGCAGCCCGGGCAGCGCCTGCGCCGCCTCCCACTCCGCCTCGGTCGGCAGCCGAGCCCCGCGCCAGCGCGCGAAGGCGTCGGCCTCATACCAGCTCACATGGCGCACCGGCGCCGCCGGCTGCAGCGGCCCGAGCCCGCCCGGCCCCACCTGGAACCAGCCGCCGTCCCGCTGCCGCCAATACAAGGGCGCCGCCCACCCTTCCGCCTGCGCCACCGCCCAGCCGTCCGACATCCACAGCGAGGCCGTGCGGTACCCCCCGTCCGCCATGAAATCGAGCCAGTCCCGGTTGCGCACCAGGTGCGACCCGATCGCGAACGGCGCCAGCCACACCTCGTGCGCCGGCGTCTCGTTGTCGAAGCAGAACCCGGGACCCTGATACCCAATCCGGCACAGCCCGCCGTCATGCGGGATGAACCTGAACGCCGCCCCTGAGGCTTCCCTTGAGGCGTCCCCCGCCGGCTCCTGCCAACCCGGCCACATGGCCGGATACAGCGGATTGCAGGCGAAGGCGTGCAGCATATCGGTCACCAGCAGCTCCTGGTGCTGCTGCTCGTGATGCAGCCCAAGCTCGATCACCTCCAGCACCGCATCCGACAGCCTCGGGATCGCCTGCTGCGCTGCCGCATCGACGTGCCCGCGGTACGCCGCCACCGCAGCCGCCCCGGGCCGGGTCAGCAGCCCGCGCGAGGGCCGCGGATGTCGCGGCCCGACCGCCTCATAGTACGAGTTGAACAGGAAGCAGAAATCCGCATCGAACACCCGGTAGCCCGGCACATGCGGCACCAGGACGAACTGCTCGAAGAACCAGGTCGTGTGTGCGCGGTGCCACTTCGCCGGACTGGCATCCGGCATCGACTGCACGCATTGATCCTCGTCCGTCAGCTCGGCCGCCAGCGCCTCGGTCGCACCGCGAACCGCCGAAAACCGCTCGGCCAACTCCCCCCGTACCCCGAAGCCTTGTGATGTCTCCCGGATACGGGAGCCTTGTGGCGCTACGGTGTCATCCATCGTTTACCTCCGGACTGGCAGCAACGCGTCACATTCTCGGGCGATTACGTCCTGCCGGTCATCTCTCTGTCATCTTCCCAGCGGAAGATGCACCAAACGTGTTCGTGCAGAACCGGCCGGCGCGGCCGGCGTTCCCGGTTCATGGTATCCCGCCCCATCTGGCACGGCCACCTGCGGCTTGCGCTGGTCAGCTGTCCCATCGCGCTCTACAGCGCCGTCCGCGGCAGCGGCGGCCTGCACTTTCACTTGATCAATCCCGAAACGGGACACCGCGTCCGCATGGTCACACTGGACGCGGAAACCGGCAAGGAGGTCGCGCGCCGCGACCTGGTGAAGGGCTACGAGTTTGAGAAGGACTGCTACGTCCTGCTCGACGACGCGGATTTCGAGCAGGCGCGCATCGACAGCTCCAGCATCCTGACGATCAACAAGTTCGTCGAGGCAAACGCGATCGACCCGGTCTGGTTCGATGCCGCCTACTACGTGGCGCCGGACGGCGACACCGGCCGGGACGTCTTCGCCGTGCTGCGCGACGCCCTCCGCAAGACCCGCTCCGCCGCGCTCTCCCACGTCGTCATCGCCCGCCGCGAACGTGCCGTCGCCATTCTCGCCGCCGGCAAGGGCATGGTCTGCCACACCCTGCACGACCCGCATGAGATCGTCGATGCCGCCCCCTTGTGGGACGACATCCCCGACATCCGCCCCACGCCCGACCAGGACATCGCCGACATGATCGGCCTGGCCGCCCAACTGATCGCCCGCCGGAACGGCCGCTTTCAGCCCGAGGACACCATCGACCGCTACGAGGCCAGGCTGCGCGAGGTGATCGAGGCCAAGCTGAAGGGCGAAGGCATCACGCCCGAGCCGCCCGAGGAACCGTCTCGAGACAACGTGATCGACCTGATGGCCGCCCTGA
>DASQVN010000344.1:0-4366 GCA_035640755.1 Rhodopila sp. | reverse complement strand
CCTTTCGGGCGGCGAACAGCAACGTGTCGCCCTGGTCCGCGCCCTGCTTGCCAAGCCGGAATGGATCTTCCTGGACGAGGCGACGGCGAGCCTGGACCCCGAGGCCGAGGCAGAGCTGTACGCCGCGCTGAAGCGCCGCCTGCCGCGGGCCACGCTGGTCTCCATCGCGCACCGCCCCAGCGTCGCCGCTTTCCATGACCGCAAGCTGGTGTTTGAGCGTTCGGCCAACGTCACCGGCACGCTGATACCCCAGGCCCCGCTGCCCGAGCCGGCAGGAGACTGATCATGGACGTGCCGCGCTTCCAGGACATACACGAAGCCAGGCCAACCAGGGACAGCCTTGCCGCCGCCTATGCCGGTATCAACGCCGCCCTCGACCGCAACGACCTCAAGGCAGCGCTCGCGGACTGGGACATGCTGCGCCGGCGCTACGAAACCTGGTCGTCCCTGGTGCATCTGCGCTTCGCCCAGGACACCGCCGACGCGGCGGCGAAGGCCGACCGCGACTATGCCGACGAACTCGCGCCTGAGGCCGCCGAACTGGAGACCGCGCTGAAGCGCCGCCTATTGTCTGCCGCCAACCGCGCCGGCCTCGATACTCTGGCCGGCGCGCACGCCGTGCGGCTGTGGGAAACCGACATCACCATCTTCGACCCGGCGATCAAGCCGGACCTGGAAGAGGAAGCAAAACTCTCCGCCCGCTACACCGAACTGCTGGCCGGCGCAAAGCTGCAGATCGATGGGCAGGAGGTCAACCTGGCTGGCCTCGGCCCGTACGCCCAGTCAAACGACCGCGCCATGCGCCACAGGGCCGAACAGGTCCGCTGGCGCTTCTTCGCCGACAATGCCGCGACGTTGGATGAGATCTACGGCCAGCTTGTCAGCCTGCGCCACGGCATGGCCCGCAAACTGGGTTTCGATACCTTTACCCCAGTCGGCTACCGTCGCCTGCACCGCATCGACTACGGCCCCGATGACGTCGCCCGCTACCGCGACCAGGTCCGCGGACACGTCGTCCCGCTTGTCGCGAAGCTGCTGGAGCAGCGGCGCCGGGCGAACGGCTGGGACACGCTGTATTTCTGGGATGAGGCGCTGGTCGACCCGGCCGGCAACCCGAAGCCGATCGGCGACCATGATGTACTGGTGGACCGCGCCCTGGCGATGTTCCAAAGCATGGACCCGCGCCTCGCGGAGTTCTACCGGCTGATGCGCGACGGCGGCTTCATGGACCTGAGGAACCGCCCGGCAAAGGCCGGCGGCGGCTTCTGTACATCGTTCCCCACCGCCGGCGTGCCGTTCATCTTCGCCAACTTCAACGGCACGCACGACGACATCGGCGTCTTCACCCACGAGATGGGCCACGCCTTCCAGAACTGGGAAAGCCGCCACCAGCCCGGCGTCGACTATCTCTGGCCGACCATGGAGGCGGCGGAAATCAACTCCATGGGCCTGGAATTCCTTTCCTACCCCGGCATCGCGCATCTGGTGGGAGAGGACGCGGCCGAGAGATTCCGCCGCATGCACCTGATCGACGCACTCGCCTTCCTGCCCTACGGCGTCTGCGTGGATCACTTCCAGCACGAGGTCTATGCCAACCCCACCGCCTCAGCGGCCGAGAGGCACGCCATCTGGCAGCGGCTGGAGGCGATCTATCTGCCCTGGACCAACTACGGCGACCTCGATTTCCTGAACAGGGGCGGCCGCTGGCAGGCCAAGCCGCACATCTACGGCTCGCCCTTCTACTACATCGACTACACCCTGGCCCAATGTTGCGCCCTGCAGTTCTGGGTCCGCTCCCGCCGCAACTACGCCGAGGCGATGGAGGCCTATGTCGCCCTCTGCGCCCGCGGCGGCTCCGCGCCGTTCCAGGAGCTGGTGCAATCGGCCGGCTTGGTTTCCCCCTTCGCCGAAGGCGCGCTGGAGGGCGTAGTGCGGGAAGGCGCCGAGGTGCTGGGCGTCGCCTGACTGCCCCACCGGCCCCGCCATGACGCGTTGCCCGTGGCGCCACCCTTGCGCCAATCTCCCAGGTGGGAGGAGCGAACCATGTCCGACATCCTGACCACCGCAGGCCTGCCGGCAGCCGACGCAGCGGCCTGGCAGGTGGCCGAACCGACCCCAACCGCCGATTTCGCCGCGGACCGCGCCCGTTTCTCGTCCTATTGGCGCCTCTCCGACCAATTGCTCGTGCGCCTGCCGTCTCGCCCGTCCCGCAATGCAGCCGAAGCCGAAGCGGCGGCGCACATCCACACCCAGGCCCGCGCCGCACGAGACCGCTTCCTGCACCGGCACGCCGAATCCGTCTACCACGCGCTGACCGACACCCGCACCCGCTTCGTGCGCGTCGAGGAACTGGTGCTCCGCGCCGCCGACCTCATCCCTGGCCTGGTGCCCGACCAGGCGCAACTCGCTGCGGAAGCCGCCCGCAAGCTGAAGGACAAGGAAGGGCACGAGATCGACCAGGGCCTGCTGCTCGCGCACATTCTCGCCCATCCGGCCTGCGGCACGCATCTGTGCCACGCCATGCTGCTGCCCCATCCCGACAGCGCCGCCGCCCTGAAGACGTTGCGTACACGCGGCGAAATCGACCTCGGTCCGGTGCGCGTCGTGCGCCGCGGCACCGCCATCCACCTGCTGAGCCGCAACCCCCGCTACTTGAACGCCGAGGACCAGACGATCATCGCCGCCATGGAGATCGGCGTCGATATCGCCACCCTGGACCCGGAGACCAGCATCGCGGTGCTGCGCGGCGAGCCGGTGCAGCACCCGAAATACGCCGGCCGCCGCATCTTCGGCAGCGGCATCAACCTGACCCACCTCTACCAGGGCACCATCCCCTTCATCTGGTACCCGCGCCGCGAGCTCGGCTTTGTCCATAAGTACTTCCGCGGCGTCGCCACCCCGGACCGGTTGCCCGACGACGCCTCCGGCACCGGCATCGAAAAACCCTGGGTCGCCGCGATCGAGGGCTGGGCCATCGGCGGCCACTGCCAGATCCTGCTGACCATGGATTACGTCCTGGCCGCGCAGGACGCCTTCATAACCCTGCCCGCGCGCAAGGAGGGCATCATCCCCGGCGCCGCCAACCTCCGTCTGCCCCGCTTCACCGGCGACCGGATCGCCCGCCAATTGATCCAGGCGGAGCGCCGGCTGGAATGCGACTCCCCCGAAGGTCGTCTCATCTGTGATGAGATCGTCCCTCCCGACCAGATGGATGCCGCGATCGACCGCGCGACAACCATGCTCGCCAGTGCCGGCGCGGTCGGTGCCATCGGCAACAGGCGCGCGCTACGCGTCGGCGCGGAGCCGCTGGACCTGTTCCGCCGCTACTGCGCCGTCTATGCGCGGGAACAGGCCTCCTGCCATTTCAGCGACGCCCTGGTGCGCAACCTCGAACAGAACTGGGGCGCCGACCGGAGATCGTAACGTGAGCGCGCTTTCAGATCGACTGGAAACGGCGAAAGCGCGGTAGCCATTGATTTGTAGAGCAGATTCACGCTCCCGCACGTTACGCTCTCCCGCGATCCGCTCTATAAACCAAGCCAATCCCGCATCCGCCCGTACGCAACCCGCGCCGCCAGCGCCGGCCGCCACAGCCCGTGCAACGGAATTTCCCGGATCGACGTCACCGGCATCGCGATATCCGCCACCCTGCCGCCGAGGACACGCCGCGCGAGCTCGGGCCCCATGGCGGTGCTCATGGCGACGCCCCGGCCGTTGTAGCCCAGGCAGGCCAGCACGGTCTCATGCGGCTCATGCACATGCGGATAATGATCCGGCGTGATCGCCACCTGCCCGCTCCACGCATGTGTCCAGCGCACTCCCCTCAGCACCGGCCACAGCCGCAACGCATAGCGTATCAGATAGCCCAGCTCCGCCGGCCGAGAGATATCGCGCTGCACGCTCCGCCCGCCCATCAGCAGACGATTGTCCGTCCCGACACGATAATAGACGGTGACGTTGCCGATCTCGTACAGTACCGCCCGTGCCGGCATGATCGCCCGCGCCGCATCCGCCGGCAGGACCTCGGTTGCTGCGATCGCACTGAACACCGGAACGATGCTGCGCCGCAGCCCCGGCCAGAGATCACCCGTATATCCGTTCGTCGCCAGAACCAGCTTCTCGGCCCGCAGCACGCCCCGTGCGGTCCGCACCCGCCATGCCGCCCCGTCCCGCTCGATCCGCTGCACCTCGCTGTCGCCGTGCACCCCGGCACCCATCCGCATGGCCACTTGCGCCAGCCCGCGCGCGTAGCCCAGCGGGTTTACCTGCCCGCCACGCCGATCCAGCATCGCGCCCATGTATCGGCCAGTCCCGGTGGCATCCCGTATCCCCTCGGCGTCAACCGCTTCCACCGGCGCCCCGCGCC
>DASQVN010000343.1:0-2069 GCA_035640755.1 Rhodopila sp. | reverse complement strand
TCCAGGCCGAGCAGCACATCGGCCAGCCGATTCGGCGGCAGCTTATCCAGCATGGCATAGACCGGCAGCACTAGGTCGCCTTCCAGGTCGGCGCGGGCGGCGCCGAGGGCGCTGAGCGCGCCTGGATGCGGTGGGATCAGGATCGAATCGATCGACAGCTCCTCGGCCAGCAGGGCGGCGAGCATTGGTCCGGCGCCGCCGTAGGCGACCATGCGGAAGCGCGGCGCATCAACACCCCGTCGGGCGAGGACGTTGGAGGCTTCCGCGGTCATCATGGCGATGGCGATCCGGATGGCGCCGTCGGCGACGTTCTCGATGCTGGTGTCCAGCCTGAGGGCGATGGTGCCGAGCGCATCGCGGGCAGGAGAAAGTTGCAGGGGCAACTTTCCACCGAGGAGCTGCCCGGGTTCCAACAGGCCGGCGACGAGGAAGGCATCGGTCAGCGCGGGTATCAACGAGCCGCTGGTGCCGTAGCAGGCGGGGCCGGGATCGGCGCCGACGCTGCGCGGCCCCACTTTCAATGATCCGGCCGGGTCGAGCCAGATGATCGAGCCGCCGCCGGCGCCGATGCTGGACACCGCAACGGTCGGGATCAGCACGGGGAAATCGGCGACATGCTCCTCGGAGCTGAGGACCGGACGGCCGCCGCGGATGACGCCGATATCCGCGCTGGTGCCGCCGATGTCCAGCGTCATCAGATCGGCATCTTCCCATCCGGCATCGCGTGCGACCTCCGCCGCGCCGCTGACGCCCGCGGCGGGGCCGGACAGCAGGGCGACGACGGGGCGGTCACGCAGGCTGAGCGCGAGTTCGGCGCCGCCGTTGGACCGCGCGATGCGGGCGGGGGTGTCGATGCGGCGCTCCTGCAGGCCGGCGATCAGCAGGTCGACGTAGGATTCGACCAGCGGGCGGATGCTGGCATTGACCGCGGTCAGCACGCCGCGTTCATATTCCCGCGCCTGGGGCCATACCTCGCTCGACAGTTCCACACGCAGCGGGAGGCCGGTGCGGCGGATGGCGTCCCGCGCCGCCTGTTCATGCGCCGGGTTGCGGTAACTGTGCAGGAACACGACGATGGCGATCTCGATCCCGGCGGCTTGCAGCTCCTGCGCGGCGGTGATCACGGCCTGGGTGTCCAGCTTCTCGATCTCCTGCCCGTCGGCATCCATACGGCCGGGGACTTCCCGCACCAGGGCACGCGGCACGAGCGGCAAGGGACGGCGGGAGTCGAAACGCATCGGGTGCGGAATGGCCAGGCGCTGCAGCTCGAACAGGTCGCGGAAGCCTGCAGAGACGAGCAGTCCGATGCGGGCACCCTTGCGTTCGATCAGCGCGTTCGTCGCGACGGTGCTGCTGTGGGTGTGAACCATGCCTGACGCCGGCAGGTTCAAGGCCGAACGGATTTCGTCGATGCCGGAGAGAATGCTGGCGCCGGGGCGGGACGGCGTGCTGGGCACCTTGATGCAGTGCAGCTCGCCGGCCTGCGTCACCAGGGCCAAGTCGGTGAAGGTGCCGCCGACATCGGTGCCGAGAATGTGGCCGATGGGATCAGATGCCGCGCTCAATTGGACCTCCTGCGACGCGCTGCCAGGGCATCAAGCTTTGGCCAAATCGGCCGCTCTGCCAACCCGGCTTGCCTGACCCGCCGGAGCGGGCACAAACTCGCCGCGAATAGGAGGAAGCCGATGAACCTCAAGGGCGCGGTCGCACTGATCACAGGCGGCAATGGTGGGCTTGGCCAGCGTATCTGTCACGCGCTGGCGCGGGAGGGCGTCCATGTCGCCGCCATGTACGCGCAAAGCCGTGAACAGGCCGAGAGTGTGGCGCGGGAGCTCGCGTCACGCTACCAGGTGAACGCTGCCGCCTTTGCCTGCGACATTACCGACGGCGCCGCGGTCGGCACGCTGGTGAGCGATGTCACCAGGCGGTTCGGACGGCTGGACATCCTGGTCAACGACGCCGCCTACAACAAGTCGATCCCGTTCACCGACCTCGATGATCTGACGCAGGAGGTCTGGGACAGGATCATGGCCGTCAACCTGACCGGCCCGATGCGGCTGATCAAGGCG
>DASQVN010000342.1:0-4424 GCA_035640755.1 Rhodopila sp. | reverse complement strand
GTCCCGGAGGAGAAATTTCCACAGACTGCCGTGATCGGTGTCGGCAACGGATGTTATCATACAGGAGTTGGCCAGATGCCGACCTAGTCCGTTTCAAAACAAGATGGGATCGTCGGAAAACGTCAGGAGCACCAACCATCCAGTGATCGCGACACCACTCTTGTAAGGATTTCGGTCGTTCCGAACAGCGGCACGCCCTTGTAAATTCTAGCACGTAACGTCCCGTTCGGCTCCAGCGTCGCAGATAATCGATACGTGTTGCCGTCGGTAGGATCGTAGATCGATCCACCTGACCACTTGTCCGGACCAGTCTGGGACAAACCCCAAACGATCGTTCGGCCACATTCTGTTTGGCGTCGGTGCGGGTCTTTCGTCCAAGCGATCTTACCGCAGATCGATTCCTGGCAGTTGAAGATATCGAGGACGAGATCGCGGATTTTCCAGCTGCCATCAACCGACGACGCATTCGCGGACTGAAAGCAGCCAATCAACCAAATCCCCGCTGCCAAAATGACCGATCCAATTGCCTGATTTACACCCATTCATCGCTCCCGGCCGAGATATGCCTGCTGGCCGTGCCACATCCCTTGAAGAGGGCATAGCGTCGGCTGTCATGTAGACAACGCTTCATCCATCTCGTCGTGTCCGGCCCAGGTGAAGTGGATGTGGCTGAGCCGTAGTGGCAGTCCAGTCCGCCCTGGACGGCACCGAAGACGAAATCGCCACCACCGTTTGGATCAGCCAGAAGTAGCCCGGCTCCATCAAGTCGATGAAGTCTGCATCCCAGAGTTCCATCTCGGTGATCCGCCATTTTCCGATCAGCGGATGCTTGCTGATGTCGGTCACAGGGTGGCTCCGAGCAACTCGGGCAATCGGGACGAGGGTGGCCGCCGGGACGAGTTTATCGGCATTGGCGCACCGGTTTGAGACCAGCCGGCAGACTATCCTGCGCTTGAAAGCAGCGGCGGCCGCAACACCGGCGGCATAACCTGGCCTACAAGCACGTTTGGCTCCCTCAGAGGCGGACCATTGCCTCACACCGCGGCCGGTCGCGGTGGGGCGCGAGCAGAGGCCTCGCCGAGTTCCAGCATGAATACTTGGCGGTCCAGCCTGGCCGCCAGATCATTGAGAGCACGGGCTGCTTGTGGATCAGCATCGCTGATGCGGGCGGCGATTGCCCGCCATTCTTCGGCTCGGTATCGTAGTTCGCAAGTTCCGTTCGTTCCCATTGGCGCCTCCGGTAGGCATCCCGCACCCGCGGCTAAATACCCGTGTCACCATTGTCGCCGCTCGTCAGCATCCACAAGCCGTCGATACGCCTCGATCCAGCGTTGGGCGTCAGCTTCGGATGCAAGTGCTTCCGCAACGTGTATAGATTTACCAGGTTGGCTGACTTCGGCTCTGTAGCCATTGTCGGAGCGCTCGATTCGGCACGCTACCTCCGTCATGATCTATCCCCTGACAGGGAGAAACTCGCTATTTTCTCCTCGGCTTTTGCTATCTCGATGCGAAGTACGTCTAAAGACTGATCGTCAGTGACTTGTTGCGCCAGCTTGCGCCAGCGTTCTGACCGATCTAGTAACTCTTCCAGTCTCTCTGACAGCATTGGGCTCCTCCTCACTGATGCGAGAAACACCATTGCTTTCTCCGGTTTCAGACTGGGATGGATCACGTCGCCGTTGGGAAAGTTCTTTGTGTAATATTCTTCTTAGAGATATTTGAATTGCTTAGTAGCCAAACTGCCGCCGCCACCCCTCCGTTACAGGGATCGGTGTGAGCTTGCACCCCAACCGCCCTTCACATCGATAGGGCTGGACAGTGTTCGACCGAACTGAACGACCGCAATGGCTTGCAGCCTCGGCGAAAGGCGTGCGAGATACCGGCCAGTAGCCATTCCGAACCACGCGTCTGGCCAGGGTCTATAGGGCTGGGAGAGGAAATACGGATGAACGACTCACTGGCGGTGATGGAGCATACGCGGGCGGCCGACAGCATGGAGGTCGATGCGATCATCATCGGCGCCGGCATTTCTGGCATGTTCATGCTCTATCGCCTGCGCGAACTGGGCATGACGGCTCGCGTCTTCGAGACCGGCAGCGATGTGGGCGGCACCTGGTACTGGAACCGTTATCCCGGGGCGCGCTTCGATTCGGAAAGCTGGACCTACGGCTACGCCTTCTCCAAGGACCTGATGCAGGAGTGGGACTGGAAGGAGCATTTCTCCCCTCAGCCCGATACACTTGCGTATCTGAACTACGTCGCCGACAAATTCGACCTGCGCCGCGACATGCAATTCTGCAGCACGGTGACGGCCGCACATTGGGACGACGCGGCTAACCAATGGGCCGTGACGCTGGCGAGTGGGATGCAAGCGCGGTCGCGGTTCCTGTGCACCGCCATCGGCATTCTCTCCGCCTACACATTGCCCGCTATTCCGGGCAGGGAGAGCTTCCGAGGCCCGGCTTATCACCCGGCACGCTGGCCCCATACGCCGGTTGATTTCACCGGCAAGCGTGTCGGCATCATCGGCACCGGCGCCACCGCCATCCAGGCTATCCCAGAGATCGCCAAGCAAGCGAAGCAGCTCACCGTCTTTCAGCGCCGCCCGAACTGGGCCGCGCCGCTGCACAATTCCAAGATCAGCAAGGCGGAGATGGAGGCGATCAAGTCCCGCTATGACGAGATCTACGCTCACTGCGCGACCACGCCGATGTGGTTCATCCACCAGGCGGACCCGCGCAAGACGCTTGAGGTGCCGCCGGACGAGCGTGAGGCGTTCTGGGAGAAACTCTATGCTGAGCCGGGCTTCGGCATCTGGTTGGGCAATTTCCGCGACACGTTTGTTGACGAGAAGGCGAACGCTGCGCTCAGCGACTTCGCCGCGCGGAAGATTCGCCAACGCGTGAAGGATCCGCAGGTCGCCGAGAAGCTGATCCCGAAGGACCACGGTTTCGGCGCCCGTCGCGTGCCGCTGGAAAGCGGATATTTCGAGACCTACAACCGCGACAACGTGCTGCTGGTGGATACGCTTGACGACGAACCGATCGAGCGGATCACGCCGCGTGGCATCCTGACCAGCAAGCGCGAATATGAATTCGATATCCTTGTCTATGCCACCGGGTTCGACGGGGTGACGGGCGCGTTCGATCGGATCGACATCCGTGGCACGAACGGCGTGCGCCTGAAGGATGCGTGGGCGGAGAGCCCTCGCACCTATCTCGGCATGTTGGCGGAGGGTTTCCCCAACATGCTGATGGTGCTCGGGCCGCACACCGCACGCGGCAACATCCCGCAGGCGGTCGAACACAGCGTGGAATTCCAGGCCGGCCTCCTGCGGTTCATGCAAAAGCTGGGCTACACGCGGGTGGAGACCCGGCCGGAGCATGTGGCCGAGTGGACGGAGACGGTGATCAAGGCGGCCGAGCCTCTGCTGTCATCCAAGGTTGATTCCTGGCAGACCGGCGTCAACCGCAATGTAGCGGGCCGCAGCGTGCGCCGCGTGCTGGGGTACAACGGCCATGGCGTTCACTTCCGACGCAAGACGGACGAAGTCGCCCAAGGCGGCTACAAGGAGTTCGCGTTCCGCTGACCACACGTGGCGGGGGAGGTCGCTGGAAGCCGGTTGCAGCCCCTCTGGAGCTGGCTCGTTCCGCGCGGAGGTTGTTCGAAAAGCAGGAAGCGCGCGAAAACCAGTGCATGCTCGACGTCGTGGCCTCGACCCGCAACAAACCGATGCCGCTTGATGCCGCCCAAAGCACCGCAAACCCGCCCCCGCCGGCCGCCGGATTGGCTATGCCCGGGTCTCGACCGAAACCCAAGGCACCGATCCGCAGGCTGACGAGTTGCGCGCGGCGGGGTGCGCGGTCGTGCATGAGGAGCGTGCCTCCGGCGCCGATCGCGCGCGTCCCGTGCTCGGGCGCCTGCTGCAGGAGTTCCGCCCAGGTGAGATGTTGGCGGTGGTGCGATTGGATCGCCTGACGCGCTCGGCCAGCCATCTCTTGGCGGTGATCGAGCAGCTGGAAGGGCAGGGGGCGCATTTCCGCTCCTTGCGCGATCCGATCGATACCACGACGCCACAGGGGATGTTCTCGCTGCAGGTGCTGGGCGCGGTGGCGCAGCTCAAGCGGGCGCTGATCGCCGAGCGCACCAAGGCGGGGCTCAGGGCGGCGAAGGCGCGCGGGCGGGTCGGCGGCAACCCCGGCCTGCGGGCGCGTGACCCCGACGCCATTCGCAAGCTGCGGGCGAGCCGGGACGGGACGCATCTCACCGCTGTGCTGGCCGAATTCGATACCTGGCTGCCGGCGGTGCGGCGGCTGCGCCCCGCGCAGCCCTGGGGCGATGTGGTGCGGGTGCTGCACCGCAGACCCGGAGACCACCCTGCTTGGACGCCGGAGCCGCTGCGCCGCACGGTCAAGCGCCTGGTC
>DASQVN010000341.1:0-2961 GCA_035640755.1 Rhodopila sp. | reverse complement strand
CGGCGACCTGCCGGAAGCAAAGGCGAAGGTCCTCTATGCGGTCCAGTGGCCGTTCCACAAGGCCCTGCTCGAGGGCAAGACGACGCAGGCGGCGTGGCGGTCGAAGCCGAGTTTCTATGCCGTTTCGACCGAAGACCGGACGATCAATCCTGATCTCGAACGCTTCATGGCGAAGCGCATGGGCGCCAAGACCATCGAAGTGAAGGCGAGTCACCTGTCGCTGATATCCCAACCCGACGAGATCACCCGGTTGATCCTGGAAGCCGCCGGGCAGCCTGCCCGCTTGGCAGGTGCGCGTCCTCATGCACGGGCTGCTCGCTGATGAGGTGCGGCGAAGTCCGGACGACCGGTCTCAAATGAGCGAATCACAGCGAAGAAGGCATCTGTGCTATGGCCAGTCTATATTCCACAAAGGTCACGGCGAGCGGAGGCCGTCATGGTTCGATCCGCAGCGAAGACGGTCTGCTCGACCTCAAGCTCGCACTGCCTCGAGCGCTTGGCGGAAGGGGCGACGCGACCAATCCCGAACAACTCTTCGCCGGCGGGTATGCAGCCTGCTTTGAGAATGGACTCCTTCATGTGAGCCGGGATGCCGGCCACCGCTTTGCCGATGACGATATCGATGTCGTCGCCAGGATCGACCTTGGTCGAAAGGAAACGGGAGGCTTCGTGTTGGCCGCGGCGCTTGCCGTGACCATGGCTGGCATCGACCAACAGACCGCTGAACGGCTCGTCCAGGGTGCTCATGCGATCTGCCCGTACTCGAATGCGATCGGGGGCAATGTCGATGTGGCGATCTGCGGTGAATCGACCGATCGATTCGTGCCAGTCCCTCGGAAGAAAGCCACGACAATAAGGAGAGCAGCAATGAAGAACTGTAACGCACAAAAAACTGCGAAGGGGATTTTGGTCGCCGCGACCGTCTGGTCATTGTTCGACGTTGGCGCCGCATTCGCACAGGTCGGCATGGGCGCCGTCACCCCGCCGCTGGGTACGACTTCGCCGCTCGGTATCGGTGCCGCGGCGCCGGTCGGCGTGACGGGCGTTCCACTCGGGGCCACCGAGCTTGCGACGCCGGGCGTTAGTCCGATGACGTCAGGTTCCTCCGCCTCGAGCGGGATGACGACGACGCCCTCGGTGTGTTCCAGCACCATGGGGGCGATGCAGACAGCAGCCTCCGGCACGGGAAATTCGACAAGCGGAACCGCCAGTTCGCTCCCGGGAGAATCTTCGGCGACGGGAGCGATATCTGGAACCTCGGCGCCGACCCCGCTGTTTGACGGCGCTGGATTTGCCGGTACCGCTTCGGGTACGTGCGCGACCGCCGCGACCTCATCGTCCAGTCCAACCGCATCGGCTTCATCTCCAACCATCGGCTCGCGTAACACCGTCGGGCGCGCCGGAATTCCGGTGGGATCCACCGAGCTTGGAACGGGCGGCCTCAGTCCATTGCCGGATCCTACGCAGAGCCAGTCGACCATCGTGCCGACCGGGACGAGCACGGTGCCATGTCCGACTACGGGAATGCCGACGATGGCAGGATCATCGATGTCTGCCAGCGGCTGCTGACACGTTCACAGGAGCCACCTCCATGCGTTTGAGAATCTCCGTCGTTGCCATCGTTGTCATCGCGATCGCAGGCGGCGGCGCGTTTGCCCTCACGCACAAAGCGTCACCGCGACGGCAGCAAGCGCCGGTGCCTTCGATGCCGGTCGTCGCCGGAGCCGTCAGCACCCAGGACGTGCCGATCTACCTGCGCGGCATCGGCACCGTCATCGCCTACAACACCGATATCGTGCGCAGCCAGATTCAGGGAGAGCTGACGCAGATCGGCTTCACCGAAGGCCAGGCGGTTCACGCGGGCGATCTGCTGGCCCAGATCGATCCGCGCCCTTTCCAGGCGCAGCTGGACCAAGTGACGGCCGCTCGCGGTCGCGATCAGGCACAGCTGACAAACGCGCTTGCCAACCTCGGTCGCTACGTGCAACTCGCGAGCAAAGGAGATGCGACGCCGCAGCTCCTCGACACCCAGAAGGCACAGGTGACGCAGCTGCAAAACGCCGTCAAATCCGATGACGCGTTGATAGAGCAGGCGCAGGTCCAGCTTGGATATACCCGATTGACGTCGCCGATCTCGGGCATCACCGGCGTGCGGCAGGTCGATGTCGGCAACATCATCCACCCGAGTGACCCCAATGGTCTGGTTGTCGTGACCCAGATCGAGCCGATCTCTCTGATCTTCACGCTTCCGGAAACTGATCTGCCGCAAATCCAGCAGCAGATGGCCAAGAAGAAGACTCCGCTGAAGGTTCTTGCCTACAGCCAGGACGACAAGATCCAGCTTGATGTCGGCAAGGTCGATCTCATCAACAACGAGATTCTGCAGACAACCGGCGCGGTCCAGCTCAAGGCCGAATTTCCAAACACCGCGCATCGGCTGTGGCCGGGGGAACTGGTCAATGCGCGGCTGCAGCTGGATACTCGGAAGAATGGATTGACGGTTCCGGCCGGAGCTGTTCAGCAGGGCCAGCGGGGCTTCTATGCCTACGTGATCAAGCCCGACAACACCGTCGAAGCGCGAACGATTACGGTGGCGCAAACCAGCAACGGTCAGGCGCTGATCGATAGCGGACTTGCCGCAAACGAACAGGTCGTCGTCGACGGTCAATACAAGCTGCAACCCGGAAGCCATGTCACCATCCTGCACGGCAAGGCAGCAGCCGAGGCCGCGGCTCAGAGTGCCCAGCAGATTGCCATCCCATGAACATTTCCGCGCCATTCATCACGCGGCCGATCGCGACCTCAATGCTGATGGTCGGCTTGTTGCTGCTAGGCCTTGCAGCCTATCCGCTGCTGCCGGTCGCGGCGCTGCCGAACGTGAATTATCCGACCCTCTCGGTCACAGCCCAGCTGCCGGGCGCCGATCCCCAAACCATTGCCTCGTCGGTCGCAACGCCGCTC